>CANPXW010000004.1 GCA_947587025.1 uncultured Oscillospiraceae bacterium | reverse complement strand
TACCACGCCTTGCCTATATCCGCGCCGAACTTGTTGGCGATGATATAGCAGACCAGGATGAACAGCAGCACGCACACCGAAATGGCGTCGGCCATCTGGTTGTACCCCTCCTGGGAGTAGGTGAACGCCAGGTAGCTCATGGTCTGGGTCCGTTTGTCCATCATGATGATGATCAGATCCAGCTCCTTGGCGATGCTGATGAAGGTCAGCATGAAGCCGGAGATGAAGCCGTTTTTCGCCAGCGGCAGGACGATCTTTGCCATCCGCTGCCAGAAGTTGGCGCCGTTGATGTCCGCCGCCTCCTCCAGCTCCGTGGAGATCTGCATCATGTTGGCGGTGCCGGACCGGCTGGCGAAGGGGAAGTGCTTGACCACGCTGGTGAGCACGATCAGCCCGAAGGTGCCGTACAGCGACGGGATCAGCCCGCCCAGCCGGGGCCGGTTGAACATGGCCACGTACATGGCCGAGAAGGCCACGCCGCTCATCAGATAGGGGATGAACACCAGCTGCTCGGTGGCGGAGCCGTACCACTTGCCGCGGCCGCGGGTGGAGATGTAGCCGAGGAACTGGCCGCACAGGGCGGTGAGCACGGAGCCGATGAAGGTCAGCCGGATGGTGTTCCAGATGGCCCGGGTGAACTCGGGGTTGCGGAAGATGCCCGGATAGTTGATGTACCGCTGGGCCTGGTCCACGGTACCGATCCAGTTGTAGAGCGTCAGGTTATCCAGCCCGTAGCCGTTGCCGGTGGTGATCTGGAAGGTCTCCATGACCAGCACGAACATGGGGGCCACCATGGCGAAGAACAGGAATATCACCAGGAAGATCATCAGGGGGACCTTGGCCTTGCCCAGCTTCATCTCCGTGGACCGGCCGCCCTTGCCGCCGATGGTGGCGTAGCTCTTGCGCACGCCGATGATCTTCTGGTTGGCGAAGATGATCAGCGCCGCCAGGGCGATCAGCACCAGGCTCATGGCGTAGCCCACCGCCTGGGGCGAGCCGTTGATGAAGGTCTTCATCTTTGTCGCCAGGGTAAAGTAACCGATACGGTTGCCCAGGTTGGCCGCCACGCCGTAGGTGCCGATGGATTTCGACAGCGTCATGACGATGGAGGAAAGCACGCTGGGCAGCACCAGGGGCAGGGTGATGGATTTGAGGATCTGTATCTTATTGGCGCCGCATATCTCGCCCATCTCCTCCAGCTCGGAGTTGATGCTCCGCAGGGCCGAGGACACGTTTATGTAGGAAAACGCGTAGTAGTGCAGGCTCATGCACAGCACGATGGCGATGGGACCGTAGGCCAGCCAGTCCGGTATCGGTATGCCCAGACCGGCCAGAAAGCCCAGGGAGCCGGAGGTCTTGTTGCGAAACACCGCCAGCCAGGACAGGGCCTTGCACCAGGACGGCACCATGTAGGGGATGACCACCAGCATGCCCAGCAGCTTCTTGCCGGGGATGTCGGACCGGACGATCAGCCAGCCCAGCACCGAGCCCAGAGGCACGCTCACCAGCACGGTGAAGAAGCCCACCACCAGGGAGTTTTTCAGCGGCCCCCACAGGGTGGCGGATGCCATGCCGCTGGTGAGGATGTACTTCCAATAGTACAGGGTGAAGTCGCCGACCTCCGCCCCGCGTATACGCCGCAGCTCGCCCTTGGCCACCGTGAAGGTGGTGGCGATCATCTGCAGCAGGGGGATGACGATCAGGCAGAACAATATCACCAGACTGATGGCCACGATCATGTTGAACGGGTTTTTCACCACGTTCAGGACCTGGTTTTTCAGCCGGGTGGGATTGAACGGCCGGTGCTCTCGCTTGCTTTTCACATCTGGACTCTCCTTTCGCGCTATGGTTCGGACACGTTTTCGTTGTTCATTACGCACAAAAATTATACCAAGTCCCGATGTTTTCGTCAATCGCTTTGCTTTTCAAAAAACCATTTTCAGCAATTTCAACATTATTGGCCGCTCAAGATTGGCAGATTTCAAAAATTCTCGGAAATGTATTGAAAATTTTACGGAAATTTTTACGGAAATTTTCAATTATTTTACGTAAAAAATCCAATATATCCCAATCATATGGCCGGCAAGCGGTCCGCCGGCGGCATTTTTCACGGCCGGGTCACAGAGCGGACCCACTTGAAGCTGTGCAGCCGGATGGCCACGGGGACGATCTTATAAAGCTGGTCCCACTTGAGCAGGAAGAACACCACCGCCGGGCTCAGCTTCCACCAAAAGGCCGCCGCCGCAGACAGGGGCACGATGATGAGCCACATGCTGATAAGGTTCATCTTGGCGCTGAAGGCCGTGTCTCCCCCGCCCCGGATGATGCCGTTGTCGCAGGCCATCTGGTAGCTGGTGCCCACGGTGGTCACGGCGATGATGGCGATGAACTGGCCGCTCAGGGTGCGGGCGTTGGCGGTGAGGCTGCCGCCCATCAGCGCCAGCATGGGCCCCCGGGCCAGCAATATGGCCGCCCCCGACACCAGGCCGATGGACACGAACAGCACCTGCAGAGTGGTCACCAGCGGCCGCAGACCGGCCCGGTCCCCCGCGCCGATGGTCTTGCCCACCACGATGCCGGCGGCGGAGGCCGCGCCGTAGCACACCACGCTCAGCACCTGGTAAAGCTGCACCGCCAGGGCGTTGGCGGCGGTGGCGTCGCCGCCCAGGTGGCCCAATATGCCCGTCTGCACCATCTGGGCCAGGCCCCACTGGGCCTGGTTGAGCAGAACGGGAAAGCTGACGTGGAAATAGTCCTTCAGATAGCTGCGGTCGATGAACACCAGCTTTTTCACCGTCAGGCGCAGCTTCTTCTCCCGGTACTTGAGATAATAGACCACAATGGCCAGCTCCACCGTCCGGGACACCAGCGTGGCCACGGCCGCGCCACGCACTCCCAGCTCCGGGCAGCCCATATGGCCGTATATCAGCAGCCAGTTCAGGCACACGTTGATGCACAGGGTGGAGAAGCTGATCACGTACCCGATGCGCACGATGCCCACGGACCGCAGGGACGCCACCAGGATGTTGGTGACGGTGAAGATGAGGTAGGAAAAGCAGATGATGCGGAAATAGGCCACGCCCTGGGCGATGACGGCGGCGTCGTTGGACAGCAGCCGCAGTATCCCGCCGGGAAAGGCAAGCACCAGCGCGAGCAGCACCAACCCCATGCCCGTGCCGAACCGCAGCGCCGCGCCGATGATGTGGCCGATGGGCTCCAGCCGGCCCTGGCCCCAGTACTGGGAGCCCAGCACCACGGCCCCCTCCCCCGCGCCCACCACCAGCATCTGCAGCAAAAACTGCACCTGGTTGCACAGGCTCACGCCGCTCATGGCGTCCTGGCTGTAGCGGCCCAGCATCAGCGTGTCCATCATGTTCACGCCGTACACCAGCAGATTTTGCAGCGCCAGGCTCAGGGCCAGCGCGAAAAAGGAGCGGTAAAACCGCTTTTCCCGTATCATAGCAGCGCCTCGCGAATTCAATATGGTATACTTAATAATAGCGCGTGCGGCTCCGCCGCGCAAGCGGCTTTTGCGACCGGAGCCGTTTTTTCGGCAGTATAGGGGTATATCACACAAAGGTGGTGACGCCATATGGACGACGGCGCGATCGTGGCGCTGTATTTTGCCCGCTCGGAGCAGGCGCTGGCCGAGACCGAGGCCAAATACGGCCGGTACTGCCGGGTCACAGCTGCCAACATCCTGCCCGACGGCCGGGACGCGGACGAGGCCGTCAGCGACGCATTTCTGGCCGCCTGGGGCTCCATCCCGCCCCATCAGCCGGAGAATCTGGGCACGTATCTGGCCAAGCTCACCCGCCGGGCGGCGCTCAAGCGCTGGCGGGCAGCAAGCGCTCAAAAGCGGGGCGGCGGCCAGACCGAGGCGGCCCTGGAGGAGCTGGCCCATGTCCTGCCCGGCGGGACCGACCCGGCCCGGGCTTTGGAGGGCAGGGCGCTCACCGAATGCCTGGACCGGTTCCTGGCCGCGCTGCCGGACACGGAGCGGCGGGTGTTCCTGCGCCGGTACTGGTATCTGGACGGCATCGGTGCCATCTGCGGGCGCTTCGGCTTTTCCCAGAGCAAGGTAAAGTCCATGCTGGCCCGGACCCGGAAAAAGCTGGCGGCCCACCTGAAGGAGGAGGGATTTCTGTGAACGCGGAACACATTCTGGACGCCCTGGGAGACGTGCGGGACGACTACATCTCCGACGCGGCCGCGCCTGTCCGCATAGGGCGGCCGGTCCGCTGGCTGGGGACGCTGGCGGCGGCGCTGGTCCTGTGCCTGGCCCTGGCCGCCACGGCGGCGGCCTATACCGACGCGGGCTATGCCATCCTGTACGCCCTGTCCCCCGCCATAGCCCAGGCCCTCAAGCCCGTCAACGAGACCTGCGAGGCAAACGGCGTGCGCATGACGGTGGACGGCGCCGTCATCGAAGAAAACGCCGCCTATATCCGCATCGCCCTGACGGACCTGGAGGGGGACCTTTTCGACGGCTCCATCGACCTGTGCGACAGCTACGACGTCAAAAAGGGCTTCGACGCCTCCGTCGTGGGCGGCACCTGCGCGCTGGAGGACTACGACGAGGACGCCCGCACCGCCGTCTTTCTCACCCAGCTGGCCCCCCTGGACGGCACCGTCATCCGGCCGGGCAAGGTGACGTTCCGTCTCGGGGAGTTTTCCGGCCATTCGACCCTGCGGGACGGCCCCGTCCGGGGCGTGGACCTGTCGTCGGTGGGCGAGGCGGCCGACACCGTGTCTATGGAGGCGTCCTTCTTCAACACGGACGCGGAACCGTCCGCAGACCGCATAGACTGCCTGCCTCTCGGCGAGACCGTCACGGAGATATGCCCCGGCGCGGAGGTGACCGGCCTGGGCTGGATCGACGGCATGCTCCATGTGCAGATACGCACCGGTCCCTATACCAGCGGCATCGTGTATCTCGACGACGCGCCGGCCGACGGGATGGACGAGGGCGACGTCTTCGACTGGGCCCGGAGCCCCCAATACGCCTTGGACCACAGGACGATCTGCGAGGACTTCATTTTCGACGTCACGCCGGCGGAGGCGGAAACGCTCACCCTCTGCGGCTGGTTCGTGACCCGGAGCGACCCGGTCCAGGGGCCTTGGGAGGTCACCTTCCCGCTGGAGTGAAACGTTTCACGTCCCCGTTATAACCGCGAAAAGCCCCCGGAGAACCGGGGGCTTTTTGGCAAAAATTCCCCTTGTGCACCACACGGCGGATGATGTACAATTGCACCTTGAATAAGTATGGGTCTATCGTGAAAGGACGTGTCTATGCAGACCACCTATTATGCGGAAGCGCTCAAGCTGGCACAGAAGGAATTCCGCCGCTGCACCGCTGCGGGACAGTACCCCTATCCCCCGGTGCTGGACGACTTTCTGCCCCCGGAGAAGCTGGCGGGCGGCGTCGATCTGGGCGTGGTGTCCGTCCCCCTGGAGTTCGTGGTGGGCACCCGCACCGCCGGGCGCACCAACGCCTTCGCCCGAGGCTTCATGCCCCTGATGGAGACGAACACCGAGTTCGCCGACAAGTGGCAGCGGCTGTGCCAGGCCCACCTGAGCGAGGGCATCCGGGAGCCGATCAAGGCCTACGAGTACCTCAACCGCTACTATGTGGAGGAGGGCAACAAGCGGGTCAGCGTGCTTAAATTCTTCGGCGCGGACGCGGTGGAGGCCCATGTGACACGCATCATGCCGGAGGACCGGGGCGACCGGGAGACGGCGCTGTACTACGAGTTTCTGGAGTTCTACCGGGTCAGCCGGGTGAACTATATCGAATTTACCAAGCCGGGTGGATACGCCCGCCTGGCCCAGCTGCTGGGCAAGGCGGTCAACGAGGTGTGGACCGAGGAGGAGCGCCGGCAGTTCCACGCGGCGTACTACTACTTCCGCAAGGCATACGAGGCCAAGGGCGGCAAGCGGCTGAGCTCCACGGTGGGCGACGCGCTGCTGGCGTGCCTGGAGTTTTACGGCTACCAGGAGCTGCGCACCATGACCGAGGCGGATATGAAAAAGGCCCTGGCCCGTGTGTGGGAGGAGATCGCCCTGCAGCAGGAGCCGGAGCCCATCGACGTGAAGCTGGACCCCCAGCCGGAAAAGCCCGGCATCCTGTCCAAGGTCCTGCCCAAGGGCGAGCCGAAAAAGCTGCGGGTGGCCTTCATCCACGACAAGAGCCCGGCCCTGTCCGGCTGGACATACGGCCACGAGCTGGGCCGGGAGCATGTGCAGCGGGTATTTGGCGAGCAGATCGAGACGGCCGCCTACTTCAACGCCCTGGACGCCGACGCGGACGGGGTGATCGCCCAGGCCATCGCAGATGGCAGCGACGTGCTGTTCACCACCTCTCCCCGGCTGCTGCCCGCCAGCCTCCGGGCAGCGGCGGCCCACCCCAAGACCGTCATCCTCAACTGCGCGCTGAACATCTCCCACCGGTACGTCCGCACCTACTACGCCCGGATGTACGAGGCCAAGTTCATCGCTGGCGTGATAGCCGGGACCCTGTCCGGGCAGGACGACGTGGGCTACGTGTGCGACTATCCCATCTACGGCCAGGTGGCGGGCATCAACGCCTTCGCCCTGGGCGTGCAGACGGTCAATCCCCGGGCAAAGGTATATCTGGAGTGGTCCTCTGTGGGCGGGTTGCGGGCCGCCACGGATCGGCTGACGGACCGGGGCATCCGGCTGGTATCCTCCCAGGACCTGGCCCGGCTCCGGGACCAGGGCCACACCCCCTTCGGCCTGGCCATCGTCGACGGCGGCAGCCGCACCACCCTGGCCATGCCCGTGTGGCAGTGGGGCGTGTACTACGAGACGCTCCTGCGGCGCATCCAGGATAAGAGCTTCCAGGCGGAGTCCACCGGCAGCGCCAAGGCCCTCAACTACTATTGGGGCATGCGGGCCGGCGTGGTGGAGATGCGCTACTCCGACAAGCTGCCCGACGCCACCCGCAAGCTGGCCGGGCTCATCGAGCGCGGCATCAAGGCCGGCATCTGCGAGCCCTTCCGAGGCCCGCTCCACGACCAGAAGGGCCGTCTGGTCATCGAGAAGGACAAGGCCCTCACCCCCGAGCAGGTCATCGACATGGCCTGGCTGAACGAGAACGTGACCGGGTCCATCCCCACCCTGGAGCAGCTGGACGACACCGCCCGCGACACCGTGCAGATCGCCGGCGTGATGCTGCCGGAGTCCTTCCGGGAGGGCGGCGCATGAAGATACTGGCCGTTTCCGACGTGCCCGCGCCGCTGTATTATGAGTATTACCAGCCGGGCTGCCTGGACGGGTTCGACCTGATACTGGCCTGCGGCGATCTGCGCCGGGTGTATCTGGAATTTCTGGTGACCATGGCCCGGTGCCCGCTGGTGTACGTGCGGGGCAACCACGACGACGAGTTCCTGGAAGCGCCGCCGGAGGGGTGCGTCTGCGCCGAGGACACCGTGGTCACCGTGGGCGGCGTGCGCATCTTCGGCCTGGGCGGGTCCTTCCGCTATAAAAAGGGCCAGTGCATGTACACCGAGCGGCAGATGGCCCTGCGCATCATGATGGCGGGCCGCCAGCTGCGCCGGTCCGGCGGCTTCGACATCCTGCTCACCCACGCCCCCATGCGGGGCCTGAACGACTTCGACACACTCTCCCACCGGGGCTTCGAGTGCTTCCGGGAGCTGCTGGACAAATACCGGCCGAAATACTTCGTCCACGGCCATATCCACCGCTCCTACGGCCCCCATATCCCCCAGACCGACCATTACGGCGGCACCACCGTCATCAACGCCTTCGACCACTGTATCATCGAATTTTAAAAAGACAGCGGACACATCCGCTGTCTTTTTCATTCCATATCTCTTGCCACCCTGACCAGCAGCAGCCGGCCTTTTTTCACGCTTATCTCCGCCGTTCTGCCCGGCAGGGGCTGGTTGCTCACGCCGTACTGGTACCCGGCCTCGATGCGGCCGTCCTCCAGGGAGTATTTGGCGTCCCGGATGGTCACGCCCTCCGCCGGACCGTCCACGCTCAGCAGGGAGAAAAAGGGCCAGCGGTCCGGCACCTGTGCCGTGTCAGAGACGATCTCCATCTCCGAGAAGTCGTCCAGGGCCACGGCTCTCTTCCCCGCTCCGTCCAGCATCAGCAGCACGCCGATGTTGGCCAGAGTGTGGTCCAGCCGGCCGCCCGCCGCGCCCAGCAGCAGAAATTCCCCGAAGCCCCGGCGCAGCGCCTCCTTGGCGGCGTACACCGTGTCCGTGTCGTCCTTCTCACAGGGCAGCACGATGGTCTCTGCGTCCGTCTGCGGCTTTTCGTGGGAGTCGAAGTCCCCCACGATCAGGTCCGGCGCCGCCCCCAGGCCGGGGGCGTGGTGCAGCCCGCCGTCGCAGTATATCATATAATCCTCCGGCCCCAGGGCCGCCCTGGCCCGGCCGTAGTCCCCGATGGGCCCGCCGCCCACGATCACGCACCGCGCCATATCAGTCCGCCTCCTCTGTGAACCGGCTGTGCACATCGAAGGCGTGGTCCATGGGTCCTCTGCCGGTCCCCAGGTCCAGCATGGCCTCCAGGGCCCCGGTGACGTAGTCCTTGGCCCGCCGCACCGCCTCCTCCAGGGCAAAGCCCTTGGCCAGATCAGCCGCGATGGCGCTGGACAGGGTGCAGCCGGTGCCGTGGGAGTTGGGGTTTTCCACCCGCCGGCCGGGATACCACGCGGCCCGGCCGCCGGCCCACAGCAGATCGTCCGCGCCGCCGGCGGCGTGGCCGCCCTTGACCAGCACGGCGCAGCCGCAGCTGTCCGCGATGATGCGGGCGGCGGTCTCCATGTCCGCCGGGCTGTGGATGGCCACGCCGGACAGTGCCTCTGCCTCCGGGATGTTGGGGGTGACCAGCGCCGCCAGGGGCAGCAGCCGCTCCCGCAGCACCGAGACAGCCTCCGCCCCGGTCAGATCGTGCCCGCTGGTGGACGCCAGCACCGGGTCCACCACGATGTTCTCCGCCTTATAGAACGCCAGCCGCTCCGCAGCGGCCTCTGCCAGGGCGGCGGAGGGCACCATGCCCACCTTCACCGCGTCGGGGCGGATGTCCTGAAACACCGCGTCGATCTGCCCTGCCAGGAAGGCCGGCGGCACCGGCAGCACGTCCTGTACGCCGGTGGTGTTCTGCACCGTCAGCGCCGTGATAGCGCTCATGGCGTACACGCCGTTGAGGGTCATGGTCTTCAGATCGGCCTGGATACCGGCCCCGCCGCTGGGGTCGCTCCCGGCGATGGATAGCGCTGTTCTCATCCTTCCGCCCCCCTGTCAGGCAAATATGACGGTCTCGTCCGCGATCTCGCGTATGGTCTCCCAGCGGCTCCCCTCGGCGGCGTCACGCACGCCCACCACGTAAAAGCCGGCCCATTTCGCCGTGCGCACGGCGGACAGGGAGTCCTCGAACACCGCCGTATCCTCCGGCGCCGCGCCCAGCCGTGCGGCGGCAGCATAGTAGATGTCCGGCCGGTCCTTCCCGGCCCCCACGCTCTCGCAGGAGAGGATGAATCGGAATCGCTCCCGTATCTCCAGTCTGGTCAGGCATAACTCCATCAGCGGCTCCGGCGTGGCGGATACCACGCACATCTGCGTCCCCCGGCAGAACAAGTCAGTCAGCAGTTTCGTCACCCCCGGCTTGAGCTCCACATCCCGCCGGTAGTGGCCCTCCATGATGGCCTGCAGCTCCGCCTGGGCCCGCTCCGGGGTATCCTTCAGGCCCAGCTCCCGGATGAACACCGCCATGGTCTCGGCTATGGTCATGCTGGCGGTGCGCTGCAGCAGCTGCTCTGGCACGCGCTCTATCCCCCGGCTGTGCAGGTACTCCGTGGTCAGCGCGTCCCAGTAGCCCATGGAGTCCACCAGGGTGCCGTCCATGTCGAATATGGCGAAGGGCTTATCCATGGACCGTCACCTCCGCCAGCGTGCGCAGCTGCCGGGCCGCGTCGGTCACGTCCGCCGCCGCGAAGATGGCGGACACCACCGCGACGCCGGCTATGCCGGTGCCCGCCAGAGAGCGGATATTGCCCGCGTTGATGCCGCCGATGGCCACCGCCGGGATGGATACGGCCCCACAGATAGCCCGCAGCAGCTCCATGGGCATGGGCTTGGCGTCCAGCTTGGTGCCCGTTGGGAACACCGCCCCCACGCCGATATAGTCCGCTCCGGCCGCTTCTGCGGCCACCGCCTCGGCCACCGTGCCGGCGGAGATGCCCAAAATGCGATCCGGTCCTATCAGCGCACGCACGTTGCGGCCGTGGATGTCGGACTGGCCCAGATGCACCCCGTCCGCATCAGCCGCCAGGGCCAGCTCCACGCTGTCGTTGACCACGAAGGGCACCCTCCGCGCCCGGCACAGCTCTCGCAGCGCTCCGGCCTCGGCCAGCACGCTTTCCTTGTCCAGGTCCTTCTCCCGCAGCTGCAGGAACGAGGCCCCGCCGTCCAGCGCCTGGGCGCATACCGCCGCCAGGCCCTGCCCCGGCACCAGCCAGGCCCGGTCCGTCACCGCGTACAGGGCCATGGCCCGGCGTATATCCTCCCGTGTATAGCGCATATCTCCTCCATAAAAGCGCGGGAAGCGCCCTCGGCAGCTTCCCGCTGTAAGTTGTAGGGTCCGCCTGTCAGTAAAGGCTGCAGATGATGTCCACGCACTTGTCGATGCCCAGCTTGCCGCTGTCCAGAGAGACGTGGTAGTTCTGGGCCTTGCCCCACTCCATGTCCGTGTAGAACTGGTAGTAGGACGCCCGGCGCTTGTCCTTGTCACGCAGGCGCTTTTCCGGGGAGTCCTCCCGCTCGCCGTAGAGCTTGACGATGCGCTCGGCACGCATCTCCATGGGCGAGTGGATGAACACCTTCAAAAGCTCCGCCTTGCCCTCCAGGATGTAGTCGGCGCAGCGGCCCACGATGACGCAGTCCTCCTTCTCCGCCAGCTCCAGGATGAGCTTGCGCTGCACGGTCCACAGGTAGTCCTGCACGGACAGGCCGTTGACGGACCGGTCAGCGAAGGCGGTGGCCAGCCAGCCACCCTTGGGAGTGTATTCTCCCCGCTCGGCTATGTATTCCTTGGCAAGACCGCTCTCCTCAGCGATCTTCTCCAAAAGCTCGTTGTCATAGCAGGGGATGCCCAGCTTCTCCGCAACATGCTTGCCCACGGTCCGGCCGCCGCTGCCGAACTCGCGGCTGATGGTGATGACCTTATGCGCCATATCCTGCTCCTTTCCCCGGAACCTTTCCGGCTCCGGCGCTCTGGCGTTTCTGTACCAATAATAATAGCAGGATTTGCCCCTTTCGTCAACGCCGCCGGGGAATTTTGCCGCGCCTATCTTGCAACCGCCCCCGCCATCGGCTATAATGGACCCACCACGCGGGTATGGTGGAATTGGCAGACACGATGGATTTAGGTTCCATTGGGCGACCGTGCAGGTTCAAATCCTGTTACCCGCACCACGTCAGAACGGCTCTGGAGATTCATAGTCCTCACAAGTGAGGACTATTCATCGGCCAGAGCCGTTCTTCCTTTCCCCACGCGACAAGCGTGCCGCGTAGGGGCCCCGTCAACAATGTGCCGCCAGGGCGGCAATCTGATTGGGCGGCAGCCGTAGTCCCTCCTTGCACTTTTACGACCGCCAGGGTATAATAACATCGAAAAAGGAGAGATGACCGTGTATATCGTGGATGGGATCGCGTATGCGGGAGTGCCCTCACATGCTGTGAGCGTGTCCGGCGTCCGGCCGATGGAGGATCACCGGCTGTGGGTCCGGTTCAGCACAGGGGAGGCGAAAGTGTTCGACTTTAAGCCCTTGCTGAGTATGCCCGCCTTTGCGCCGCTGGCAGATATGGATGTGTTCAGAGGCGTCTATATCGACTACGGCACGGCCGTATGGTGCGGCAGAGATATTGATATTGCACCGGATACCCTCTACGCGGAGGGCATTCTGGCGGAAAACGCGGGCTGAAAATAGGTAAAAATCAAGGAGTCCCATCATGCTTTTTATATGTTACCCCAAATGCAGCACGTGCCGGAGGGCGCAGCAGTGGCTGGACGAGAGAGGGCTTGACTATACGCTGCGCGACATCAAGCTGGACAGGCCCACCGAGGCGGAGCTGCGCGCCTGGCACGAGAGGAGCGGCCAGCCGCTTAAGCGGTTTTTCAACACCAGCGGCCTGCAGTATAAGGCCCTGGGCCTGAAGGACCGGCTGCCGGCCATGACGGAGGACGAGCAGTTCTCCCTGCTGGCCTCCGACGGGATGCTGGTCAAGCGCCCCATCCTGGTGACGGACAGCGCCGTGCTGGTGGGCTTCCGGGAGGCGGATTGGGCAGCGGCCCTGCAATAACAAAGAACGACGGCGGCGTCACTCAGACGCCGCCGTCATCGTATCTGTCAGCTGTTCTTTTTCTCCCGCAGACGGGCGATGCGCCGGCGGTGCTGGTCCACGCTCTCGCCGGCGGTGGTGCCCCAGTCGGCGGCCAGCACGGCGATCTCCTCCTCGGCCGCGGCGATGGCCCCGTCCAGGTCCCCCTCGATCTGGCAAATCAGGGAGATAGAGGTCAGCCCGTCGGTGTACCGGGGCGGGCTCTGCAGCTGCATCGACGCGCGGTAGAAGGTCTTGGCCCGTTCATATTCCCCGGCACGGGCCATCACGTCCCCCATGTCGAACGCTGCCCGCCAGTCCTCCGGCCAGCGCTCCTGCACCTGCCGGAAGGCCTCCTCCGCCTGCTCCCGCTGCCCGGCGCGGGCGGCGATGCGCCCCCGGTAGAGGGTCGGCCGGTAGCTTTCGTCGATGCGCGCCAGCGCGTCCAGATAGGTCCGCGCCTCCGCCAGCCGTCCGTCCTCGATGAGCTGGTCCAGCAAAAACCAATAGGGCCGTGGCTCCGACGGGCATCCGGCGATGAGTTCCTCATAAAACCCGATGAGGCCGCTGTGTTCCCGCACGCACCAGTCTGCCGCGCCGCCCATGGCCTCCGTCAGCTCCCCATGGGCGTGCTTGAGCGTATGGTCCCGGCGCAGGGCCTCCATGGCGTGCTCCGCCGCCGCGGCGCGGTGGCTGCGGGCGATGTGGTTCTCCATGTCCGCCAGCAGGGCCAGCGGCTCGCCGCTCAACGGCTCGCGCCGGGCCTTGTCCAGCAAAAACGCACGGGCGTCCTCCGCCTCCGCCGCGCTCAGCGCCCGCTTATCCCAGAGCATGTTCTGTATCCGCTCCATGCGGGCGTCCTCCGACAGGGAGAACAGCTCGTCGATGCTCACCCCCAGGTAGACGCTCAGCGCCGGCAGCATGCCGATGTCCGGGGCGGCCGCGCCACGCTCCCATTTGCTCACCGCCTGGGCGCTCACGCCCAGCTGCCCGGCCATGGCCTCCTGGGTGACGCCCCGGCGGATGCGCAGGGCTCTGATCTGCTTGCCTATATCCATCCGTCAAATCTCCTTATTCGTGATCTTCGGGCCCGATGGGGCCATTGTGGCACCATCCGGCGGAAAATACAATGGCGGGCTCTTCGGGCCCCCTCTACCGGCGGTTGAGCGGCGGGCGCGGCCCATTGATTGACGAATCGCGTCTTTCGCGCTATAATGGCATAAATATTGGATTTCGCCGCATACACACGGGAGGTGCTCTATGCCTGAACGTTTTGTCCGCCGGCGGATGACGGACCGCAGAGACGGCCGCCGTCTGCGCACCATATCCCCTATCTTCCAGTTGTCCCCCTTTGCCGTGCGGGAGCCGTCCGACGCGGCCTGCTCCTTCACCGACAGCGTGGACGCCGCCCCTGTGGAGGCGTGGCTGCGGATACGACGCGGCGAGGGGATGGAGAACATGGCCCTGCTGCACGTGGTCATCGCCGCCTACGTGCGCACGCTGGCCTTGCGTCCGGCGCTGAACCGGTTCGTGGCCGGGCGGTTCATCTACGCCCGAGACGGCATCGACGTGGTGCTGTCCTCCGGCGGCAGCGGCACGGCCGACGCCAACGGCCTGTCCGTCACCGTCCACTTCCAGAGCACCGACACCGTGTACGACGTGTACCGGAAGATCAACGCCCGTGTGGACAACCTGAAGGCGGACCAGTCCGCCGACCGGCTGGAGCGGGTGGCCGGCACGCTGGTGAAGACGCCCCGGTTCATCCTGCGCGGGGCGATGGCGGTGCTGCGCTGGCTGGACTATCACGGCTGGCTGAGCCGCTCTCTCACCGAGAAGAGCCCCTACCACGGCTCCGTGCTCATCTCCGACGAGGGCGCCTACCATCTGCCCCCCGTCCGCCGCAGCCTCAACAGCACCGGCGCGCTGCCGGTAGCTCTGTCCCTGGGCCGGGTCCGCACCGCAGCGGAGCCGGACAAGGATGGACAGCTGCAGGAGCGCAAGTACATCGACTTTACCGCCACCTTCGACGGGCGCATCGCCGACACCGCTTACGTGGGCAGCGCCTTCCGCTACTTCCGGTACTTCCTGAAGAACCCCGAGGCGCTGGAGACCGCGCCGGAAAACGTGCTGGAGGACGCGCTGTAAACACCCAAAAACAAAAAGAGAGCAAGTCCCCGGGGGCTTGGTCTCTTTTTCTGTAAGGAGACGCCATGGAAACACTGCGGGCCCGAAAAAAACGGATATTCGACATCATCCAGATCGGCAACGCCGGCGACTGGCCCAGCCGCCTGTTCGACATCGTGCTGATCGCCATGATCCTGGCCAACCTGTTCATCGCCATTTTCTCCACCTTCGACGCCTCCGCCCCCTGGCACGACCTGATGGCCGCCGTGGAGCTGGTGACGGTGGTAGTCTTCACCGTGGAGTACATCCTGCGGCTGTGGACGGCGGAGTACCTGTACCCCGGCCTGTCCGGCGGCCGGGCGGCGCTGCGGTACGCGCTCAGCTTCAACGGGCTGATCGAGCTGGCGTGCTTTGCCTTCTACTATCTGCCCTTCTTCCTGCCCTCGGGACTGGTGGCTTTCCGCATGCTCCGCGTCATACGCATCTTCCGGCTGTTCCGCATCAACGCCTACTACGACGCCCTGAACGTGATCGCCGGCGTACTGCGCAGCAAGCGGGACCAGCTGCTCAGCTCCATCTTCATCATCCTCATCCTGATGACCGCCTCGTCCCTGGTCATGTACAGCCTGGAGCACCAGGCCCAGCCGGAGGTGTTCCGCAACGCCTTTTCCGGCTTCTGGTGGGCGGTGTCCACGCTTCTGACGGTGGGCTACGGCGACATCTACCCGGTGACCATGCCGGGACGGATATTCGGCACCATCCTGACGTTCCTGGGCGTGGGCATGGTGGCCATCCCCACCGGTATCCTTTCCGCCGGCTTCGTGGAGCAGTACGGCCGGCTCAAGCGGCTGGAGGATTACGCCGCCCAAGCGGACATCCGCTTCATCCGCTTGCAGGCTACGGCCGGCCACCCCTGGCTGAACAGGACGGTGGCGGAGCTGCCTCTGCCGCCGGGACTGCTGCTGGCGGTCATCCAGCGCCAGGGCAAGGTGGTGGTGCCCCGGGGGGACACGGTCATCCTGGAGGGCGACTGGATGGTGCTGGGGGCCGAGAGCTACAAGGACGACGCCGGCATCGAGCTGAAGGAGCTGGTGCTGGGCGAGCGCCACCCCTGGGCGGGGCAGCCCATCCGGGACCTGGACATCTCCCGCCAGAGCCTGATCGTCATGGTCCGCCGCCAGGGCAGGACCCTCATCCCCTCAGGGGACCTGACGCTGCTGGCCGGGGACACGGTGCTGCTCTATTCCAAGCATGCCATCCCCGACGCGCTGGAGATACCGGTATGAAAAAACGCCGCCTGCTGGCGGCGTTTTTTCATGTTCAAAGCTGCTCAGTCCATATCCGGCAGCTCGACGAGGAAGGCCAGCGCGTCGTCCACCACGTCGGCGGCAGCGGTGCGGGAGATGAGATAGAACTGCTCGCCGTTTACCGCGCACAGCCAGTGGGCGCTGTCGTAGGCCCGGAACACGGCCGTCACCTCCGGGAAGGCCTCGGAGTCCTGGCGGAAGGTGAGGGAGAACTGCTCCTCCCGGTCGGAGGGCGCGTCCGCGCGGCTCTCCGCCGGCAGCTCCGTCAGCTCCCGCAGCCACCGGGCCACCGCGTCGGCGTCCAGGCTGCGCTCGCCGCAGGTATAGATGTCCTCCGGCTGCTCGTCCTCCGTCAGCGGCGTGGATACGGACCGGACGATCTCATAGCTGTCCCCGTCCGTTTGGAGCGTCACGCTCTGCAGCTTGTCCCAATCCAGTGCGCAGGGGTCCATGGTGGCCATGGCGTCGAAGTCCGGGTACATGAGCGCGTCCAGCACCGCCCCGCTGACCCGGTAGACCATTTTGGAGCCCTCCAGGCACACATATACGTCCCCGTCCACATAGTCCCCGAACTGGAGCACCGTGGACTGCTCCTTGCCGTCTTCCGTCACGTACCCCAGCAGCACCGTGCCCTGGGGCTCGTCCAGGCCGTACTTGGCCGGCTCGGTCATGTTCCACTCCTGGCAGTTTTGCAGCAGCAGCCCTGTGGCGTTTTCATACAGCGCCCGCACCCCGTCGCTGTCCAGCGGATACAGCGGCTGGCTGTCCCCGTCCATCAAAAACCACGGGTCCGCGTTGGTGTACCACACGTCGGATGCGTCGTCCAGGTACCGCAGCTCGTATACCCCCGCGTCCGACTGGACGGCCAGGCCCGTAACCATGTCGATGTCCTGGGGCATGGTCTCCAGCCGCAGCACGTCCTGTATGTCGATGGTGAAGGCCGGGCCCAGCGCCCCCGTCTCCACGTACACCGTGTCCTCGCCGTCCAGGCGCACGTACTGCCCGCCGTTGGAGGCGGCGCCGCCGATCTCATAGGAGATCGCCTTATCGCCGGCCTGGGCCACCACGGTGAAGGCGCAGTTTTCCAGCCCGTACTGGGCGAAGTCCTCCACGTGCTCTATCTTATCCACCGCAGCGGCGGAGCCCAGGGTCTCGGCCAGGGCGGATACGGCCGCGCTGTCGATGGGACAGGCCTCGTCGTTGGCGTTGACCCACTCGCCGCCGTCCTTCGCCAGGCTCACCGCGTCGCCGAAGTAATCCCAGGCGATGGCGGTCAGCTCCTCCGCCGTGCCGGCGGAGATGTCGATGGTCTCGGCGTGGGCGTCCGCCTGTTCGTCCTGCTGACGGCGGGAGAGCGTCGCGGCCAGATACCACGCGCCCACCAGCACCAGCAGCGCCACGGCCAGCACCGCCAGTTTCGCGCCACGCTTCATCAGCGCCGCCTCCTTTTCACGAATATCCCCACGCCCGCCGCCAAAAACAGCACCGGCACCGCCACCGTCAGCGCGCCCTTGAGCACGTTGGCGGTGCTGTCGGTGAAGGACAGATAGTCGCTGGACAGGGTCTTGGGATGGATGGATATGCTCTGCTCCTGGTCCACCAGCCAGTCCGCTCCGTTGAGGAACAGGTCCAGGTTGGCCCCGGAGACCATGTCGCTGAACTCCGGCTCCATGAACTGGCTGGAGCCGAACGCCACCAGCCGCGCGCCGGTATCCTTATCCTCCGATGCCGCCGCCAGCAGGAACGAGCCGGTCTCGTCCTCGTCGTCCTGCTCGTAGCTGGTAAGGCCCTCCACGTTCTGCTTGACGTAGCTCGTCCCGGAGCTGTACAGCAGCGCCGTCACGGACGCGCCGGTGCGCTCGTCGGCGGTATCCCGCAGCGCCTGGGCGTCGGGCATGAGCACGGTGTAGCCGCCCTCCGCCGCCAGCATGGGCGCGGTGACCGCGTGGGCGCCCAGGGAGGGCAGCACCAGGTCGATATAGCCGTAGCGGTAGTAGCTGGGGTCGGATTCCATCACATACCCGCCCACCAGGTCCAGGTCAAAGTCCGCCAGCAGCTTGGAAAAGTTTTTCAGCGGCTGGGCGGTATACTCTGTGGTGACCAGCAGCCGGCCGCCCTTTTCCGCGTAGTCCTCTATGAGCGCCAGCTCCCGGTCGGTCAGGTCCTTCACCGGGCCGAACAGGGCCAGCACCGCGCAGTCGGCCGGCACCGCCTCGGCGGTGAGCAGGTTCAGCTCCTCGGTCTGGATGTTCTCCAGCGCCAGGGAGGACAGCACGCTGTCCGACACCCCGGTCTCCCCGTGGCCGGTGAGGGTATACAGCACCGGCAGCTGGTCGCTGGAGGCGTACAGCACCGCCCCGGTCAGCTTCTCCTCCCCGGTGAACACATCCAGGTATGGCTGGCCGTAGTATTCCATGTAGTAGTTATACATCTCGTAGTCCGAGTAGGTCCACATGTCCTCATAGGGCACGTACATGCTCCGCTCGCCGCAGACCACCACCACGCTGTTGTCGGTGACCTCCTGGTCGGTATAGTCCCCCGCAAAGCCGGGGTAGCGCACCGGGTCCACCTGGGTGACGGACACCCGCTGGTACTCCGCGTACCGGCTCAGCAGCTGGCGCAGGGTGTTCTGCTCGCTGCCCTCCTGGACCAGCCAGTAGATCTGCACGTCCCGGTCCAGGCTGGCCAGCACCTGGCCGGTGCCCTCGGAGATGGAGTACAGCTGGTTTTCCGACAGGTCCAGCTGGGTGACCGACGACGGCAGCGCCGACACGGCCAGATTGGCCACCACCGCGATGGCCGCCACCAGCACCGCCGCGAACACGCTGTAGGCTCCCGCCCGCCAGGAGCGGGTGGCAAAGCAGGCGCGCAGGCTCTTCCGCAGCTTTTTCACGAGGCCCACCTCCTGCGTTCCATGGTCTGCACCGTCAAAAACAGGAACAGGCCCGCCACAGACAGGAAATACACGACGGAGCGTATGTCGAATATACCATAGCTGAAGCTGTCGAATCTGTCGAAAACGGCCAGCTGCCCCACCACGTCGGCAAAAAGTCCTTCAAACCGGCTGTGGAAAAGGGCGAAACACACCCCCAGCGCCGCCTCCAGCACCACCGTCAGCGCCAGGGCGAAGGGCCCGTTGCGGGTCAGCCGCCACAGGATCAGGCCGAACAGGGCGGTGCACACCGCGAAGCCCGCCAGGCTCACCGCCGCCGCGTCGGTGATGTACCCGGCCAGAGAGGTGAGAAAATAAAGCAGCAGCATCACCACGAAGCAGGCACCCGCCGCCAGGCCCACGTTCTCCATCAGCGAGGAGATGAACAGTCCGATGGCCGTCAGCGCCATGCCCAAAAAGAAGAAGCCTGTCAGCGCGCCGTAGGCCGCCTTCAGGGGGATGGCCCCGGAGGTGGTCAGGGCGTTGATGAGCAGCGGATACAGCCCCAGCAGCACCAGGGGCATGGCCATCACCGTCACCAGGGCCAGGTACTTGCCCAGCACGATCTTGGTCATGGACAGGGGCAGGCTGTACAGCAGCTGGTCCGTCTTCTGGTGCCGCTCCTCCGCCACGGAGCGCATGGTCAGCAGGGGGATGCCGATCAGGTAGATGAACGTCAGGCTGTACAGCACGTAGGTGAAGTCCGTGGCCCCCTGCTCCAGGTGGCACACCATCACGTAAATGCCGCCGAACAGCAGCATCAGCGCGCCGTATATATACCCGGTCAGGCCGTTGAGCTGGCTGTCCAGCTCCCGCTCGTATATGGCCGTCATGGCTTTTTGCCCCCCTTCCGTCCGCTCTTTTTCTCCATGGGCCGCTCCTGGCTGCCCTCGGCGGTGAGCGCCAGGAACACGTCCTCCAGACTGGCCTGCTCCCGCTCCATGCGCAGCACCGGGATGCGCCCGTCGCTCAGGGCGAAGCTGAGCCGCTCGTCCATGGCGGGCCCGGCGTCCGAGGCGGTCAGCTCGATCCGGGTCCGGCCGCCGTCGGTCTTCGTCTGCACGTCCAGCACGCCCTCCACTGCCTCCAGCGCCTGGCGGGCATGTACCGCGTCCGCCTTCACCGTCAGCCGGTAGGTCACCTTCCCTGCAAAGCGCCGCTCCAGCTCCTCGGCCGTGCCGTCGGCCACCAGGCGGCCCTTATGGATGAGCAGGATGCGGTCGCACACCGCCTGCACCTCGCTGAGGATGTGGCTGGACAGGATGACCGTGTGCTCCCGGCCCAGGGAGCGGATGAGCTGCCGTATCTCCACGATCTGCAGCGGGTCCAGGCCCACGGTGGGCTCGTCCAGGATGATCACCGCCGGGTCGGCCAGCAGAGCCTGGGCGATGCCCACCCGCTGGCGGTAGCCCTTGGACAGGTTGCGTATCAGCCGGTCAGCCACGTCGGCGGTGCCGGTGACGGCCATGGCCCGCTCCAGCTGGCCGTCCAGCTGCCGGGTCTTCACGCCCTTGGCCCTGGCCACGAAGGTCAGGTACTCCCGCACGGTCATACCCATGTACAGCGGCGGCTGCTCCGGCAGATAGCCGATGAGGCCCTTGGCCTTGGTCGGCTCGTCGAATATATCGTGTCCGTCGATGGTGACCTGGCCCTCTGTGGCGGCCAGACACCCGGTCAGGATGTTCATGGTCGTGGTCTTGCCGGCGCCGTTGGGGCCCAGAAAACCGTATACCGCGCCGGACTGGACGGTGAAGCTCAGATCCTCCACCGCCGTGTATCGGCCGTAGCGCTTGGTCAGATGGCGCACCTCTATCACGCGATCGCCTCCCTTGGGTCGTCTCACGGAGCCTATTGTACACCCAAATGCAACTGTTTTTGTGTCCGAATGATGAAATTTTGCGAAAAAGATGCGGACCGCTCCGCCGGGACGGCTCCCCGGCCCCTTCACCCTTGCAAACGGCGCGGCGTTATTTTATAATAAGTCGATACTTTTCCCTGCGAGGACACGTGATATGCGGATGCGGAACAAGAAAAATCTCATACCCCGGATGGAGCGGTGCGCGGCGGTGCAGGTGAAGGACCCCCAGGCCCACAGGGGCCGCTGGGCGGACCTGCTGCCCGGCTGCGGCCAGGTCCGCTCGGAGATCGGCTGCGGCAAGGGCGCCTTCACCGCCGCCACCGCCCAGGCTTCGCCGGATGCGCTGCTGGTGGCCATCGAGAAGGTCCCCAACGCCATGGTCACCGCCATGGAGCGGGTCTGCGCCGAAGAGATACCCAACGTGCGCTTCATCGACGCCGACGCGGCCGGCCTGGCGGACATCTTCGCCCCCGGCGAGGTGTCGGTCTTCTATATCAACTTCCCCGACCCCTGGCCCCGGAAAAAAGAGGCCAAGCACCGGCTCACCGCCCCCAGCTTCCTGGCGCTGTACTGGGACGCGCTGGCGCTGGGCGGACGCATCGAGTACAAGACCGACCAGCAGTGGCTGTTCGACTGGTCCCTGGAGCAGTTCGCCGCCCTGGGCTACGAGCTGCAGGAGGTGACACGCGACCTGCACGCCGGCGGGCCCGTGGGCGTGATGACCAACTACGAGCAGCGCTTTTACGAGCAGGGCACGCCCATATGCCGGTGCGTCGCCGTGAAGACCCGGCCGGAGCACGCGCCCCTGCCCGAGCAGCCCCGCCGCCACGCCCCCCGGGAGGATGCCCCATGAAGCAGGAGCGGCTGGCCGCGCCGGACGTGCTGCGGGTGGCGGCCATCTTCATCGTGGGCTGGTTCCACATATGGCAGCAGAGCTGGCTGGACCCCGGTTTTCGGATAGGAAATTGTTATGTAAATATGCAGCAAGTGGTGCGGCACGGCTACATGATGGTGGACCTGATGCTGCTCCTGTCCGGGTTCCTGCTGGCTCTTCCCGTTGTGCGGCAAGGTTTACAGGCGGATGCCATCGGCGCGCCGAAGCACTTCTTCCTCAAGCGCTTCTGGCGCATCGCCCCCTCGTATTATATTTGTATTATGTCAACTACCATCCTTTACGCCATCCCCCGCAGGCTGTACAGCTCCACGGGCTTCATGGTCAAGGATCTGCTGATGCACGCCACATTCACCCACACTCTGGCCTACGACACCTATCTGCTGTCCCCCATGTCGGCCACCATCTGGACCCTGTCGGTGGAGGTGCTGTTCTACGCGCTGTGGCCGGCCATCGCCCGGCTCTTCGCCAGACGGCCGGGCCAGACCTGCCTGGGCATGACGGCGGCGGCGCTGGGCTATCGGCTCTGGGTGTCCGGGCTGAGCGACACGTCCTTCTATTTCAACCAGCTGCCCGCCCAGCTGGACCTGTACGCCTGCGGCATGGCCGCCGCGTACGTCACCGTCCGCCTGGAGCGGGAGGCTCTGCCCGGCCCGAAGGTGCGCCGATGGCTCTCCCCCCTGGGCATGGTCCTCAGCCTGAGCCTGATGTGCCAGGTGATGTATCTGCAGCCCACGGGCGACTACCCCGGCATCCGCTACGGCCAGATGCTCTGGCGGCTGCCGCTGGGGCTGCTGGGGGGCGCGTTTTTGGTGTGCGGGTGCATGGCCCCGGCAGGCCTGGCGAAAGCTCTGGGCAACCCGGTGACCCGGTTTCTGTCCGACATATCCTATAATTTCTATCTCTGGCACCAGTTTTTGGCCTGCCGGCTGAAGGACTGGCACATCCCGTCCTACACCGCCCAGCTGCCCAACCAGGCCTATGAGCAGCCCTGGCAGACGCGATACACCCTGCTGTGCTTTTTCGGCGTCGCGGCCTTCTGCGCCCTGCTGACCTATCTGGTGGAAAAGCCCCTGCAGCGGCTGGGTCTGCGGAAGCTGCGGGCCGGAACGGAGGGGACAGGCACGTGAACGTATACGACTTCGACAAGACCATCTACCCCCGTGACAGCACCGCCCAGTTCTACCTCTGGTGCCTGCGCCGGTATCCGGGGACATGGCTGACCCTGCCCTGCACCGCCTGGGCCTTTTTCTGCATGGGGCTGAAAATAAAGCCCAAGACCGCCTGCAAGCAGATATTCTACCGCTTTCTGCGCCGCGTGCCGGCGGACGCGCCGGAGACGTTCTGGCGGGCGCATATCCAGGACATATGTCCCTGGTATCTGGACCAGAAGCGGCCGGACGATCTGGTCATCTCCGCCTCGCCGGAGTTCCTGCTGGCCCCGGCGGCAAGATCGCTGGGCTTTGCCCTGATGGCCTCCCCCGTAGACCAGGCCACCGGCCGGTACGGCGGGGAGAACTGCCACGGCCGGGAGAAGGTGCGCCGGTTCCGGGAACGGTACGGCGACGCCCCTGTGGAGGGGTTCTGGTCCGACTCCCGCTCGGACAGTCCCATGGCCGCCCTGGCGGCCCATGCCTGGCTGGTCACAAGGGATGGTATCGTGCCCTGGTGAAAGGGTTTTTCGCTGTTCCAGATATTGGGATTTACATAACGCTTTTTCCTTGTGGAAGTTGGTGAAAAAACACACAAATTCACCGGAAACATGTTAATATCTGTCAATTGAAATGGCCCCGAAAAACGTAGTAGAATGGATTATCGAAGGGCTCGTCCCAAGTTTCGGAGGTCTACCGCCATGAGACTGTTGGAGCAGCGCATCCTGCGGGATGGTAAGGTCCGCGCGGGCGGCATTCTGAAGGTAGACGGCTTTCTGAACCACCAGATGGACGTGGAGCTGTTCGCGCAGCTTGCCAAGCAGTGGCACGCGGCCTTTGCAAACGACGACGTGAATAAAATACTGACCATAGAGGCATCCGGCATCGGGCTGGCGTGTATCGCCGCCCAGGAGTTCGGGTGCCCTGTTTTATTCGCTAAAAAGACAAAGACCAAAAACATCGACGGCTCGGTGTACAAGACCCAGGTGGCCAGCTACACCCACGGCACCACCTACGAGGTGATCGTGGCAAAGGAGTATCTGCTGCCCACGGACCGGGTGCTGCTCATCGACGACTTTCTGGCCAACGGCGCGGCCCTGGAGGGGCTGTGCGACCTGGTGCACCAGGCGGGGGCCGCGCTGGTGGGCGCGGGCATCGCGGTGGAGAAATGCTTCCAGCCCGGCGGCGAGCGGCTGCGCTCGAAGGGTCTGCGCATCGAGTCGCTGGCCCGCATCAAGTCCATGACCGAGGACAGCCTCACCTTCATGGACTGACTTTCTTTTCTCTGTCATCCCTGTGTTTTCCTATACAAATAAAAAATTTTTTAGGAGGCAAAACATGAAAAAGCTCTCTTCCCTGCTCCTGGCTCTGTGCATGGTGCTGAGCCTGTGCGCCGGCGCTCTGGCCGACGAGGGCGGCATCGCCCCCGAGGACCTGAAGATCGGCATGGTCTGCATCGGCGACAACAACTCCGGTTACGACATCGCCCATATCGATGGTCTGGAGAAGGCCATGGAGGCTCTGGGCGTGCCCGCCGAGAACGTCACCTACAAGTATAACATCGGCGAGGACGAGACCGCTGCCGACGCCTGCTATGACCTGGCTGAGAACGGCTGCCAGATCATCTTCACCGACTCCTATGGTCATCAGTCCTACACCCAGCAGGTGGCCAGCGAGTACCCCGAGCTGACCTTCGTGGCCATGACCGGCGACCAGGCCGCGCTGTCCGGTCTGCCGAACCTGAAAAACGCCTTCACCCACACCTTTGAGTCCCGCTACGTCTCCGGCGTGGTGGCCGGCATGAAGCTGGCCGAGCTCATCGAAAACGACGAGCTTGCCGACGAGAACTTCGACGACGACGGCAACGTGAAGATCGGCTATGTGGGCGCTTACCCCTATGCCGAGGTGGTCTCCGGCTACACCGCCTTCTTCCTGGGCATCCGCTCCATCGTGGAGAACGTGGTCATGGACGTGCGCTACACCAACTCCTGGTTCGACATCACCGGCGAGGGCGAGGCCGCCAACGCCCTGATGAGCGACGGCTGCGTCATCATCAGCCAGCACGCCGACTCCACCGGCGCTCCCTCCGCCGTGCAGGCCTATCATGAAGCCGGCCACACCGTCTTCTGCGTGGGCTACAACATCAGCATGCTGGAGGTGGCCCCCGACGTGGCCCTGACCTCCGCCGGCAACGAGTGGAGCGTTTATTACACCTATGCCCTGCAGTGCATGCTCGACGGCGACGAGATCGCCACCGACTGGTCCGCCGGCTACAGCGAGGGCGCCAACAAGATCTTCCCCCTGGGCGACGCCTGCGCCGAGGGTACCGCTGAGAAGGTCGAGGAGGTAGAGGCCGGCCTGACCGACGGCAGCCTGCAGGTGTTCGACTGCTCCACCTTCACCGTGGAGGGCGAGCATCCCGAGTCCTTCCTGGCCATCGACCTGGACGGCGACTTCAACGGCGACGAGGGCGAGGCCATCCGGGACGGCGTGTTCTACGAGTCCGACCCCGAGCTGCGCTCCGCTCCCTACTTCAGCCTGCGCATCGACGGCATCACCGAGCTGAGCTAAATCGTTTGAAAGGCAGAGCCTTTCAAACGAGAGGGGACACGGCCTGCTGCAGCGCACTCGCTGCGCTCGCACGTTTGCAGGCCGAGGAGAATTTTTTCCGAGGTACACGCCCCCGGAAAAAATGATCCAATTTCATTCGCGCCTGCGGGCGCGAACTCTGCGAGGCAAAAGATAACATAGGGGCGTCTCCGGGCGCCCCTATGTTCGTTAATGGAGGAAAGCTTATGGCAGAGGAATTTGCCGTCCGGATGGTGAACGTCACCAAGACCTTCGGCCACGTGATGGCCAACAACAAGGTCTATCTGGAGCTGCGAAAGGGCGAGATACTGTCCCTGCTGGGCGAGAACGGCAGCGGCAAGACCACCCTGATGAACATGCTCTCCGGCATCTATTTCCCCGACGAGGGCCAGATATTCGTGGGCGGCCGCGAGGTGACCATCGCCTCCCCCCACGACGCTTACGCCCTGGGCATCGGTATGGTGCACCAGCACTTCAAGCTGGTGGACGTGCTCACTGCGGCGGAGAACATCGTGCTGGGCCTGCCTGGCGGCGTTGTGGTGGACCGGAAAGCCGTGGCGAAAAAGGTCCGGGACATCTGCTCCCGGTACGGCTTCGACGTGGACCCGGACAAGAAGGTCTACGACATGTCTGTCTCGGAGAAGCAGACACTGGAGATCGTCAAGACCCTCTATCGGGGCGCGGAGATACTCATCCTGGACGAGCCCACCGCCGTGCTCACCCCCCAGGAGACGGAGAAGCTGTTCGCCGTGATGCGCAACATGCGCGACGACGGCAAGAGCATCATCATCATCACCCACAAACTCAATGAGGTGCTGGCCATCTCCGACCGGGTGACGGTGCTGCGCCACGGGGAGTATATCGGCGACATGGACACGTCCAAGGCCGACGCCCGGGCCCTCACCGACATGATGGTGGGCCGGACCGTGACGCTGAACATCCAGCGGGACCAGCCTGTCTCCCCCCAGCGGCGGCTGGAGATACGAAACCTCACCGTCAAGGACAAGGAGGGCGTGGTGCGGCTGGACGACATCAACCTGGACGTGTACGCCGGGGAGATTCTGGGCGTGGCGGGCATATCCGGCTGCGGGCAGAAGGAGCTGCTGGAGGCCATCGCGGGCCTGCAGTCCGCCGTCTCCGGCTCCAGCGTCAAGTACCGCCCCACCGGACCGGACGGTCCGGCGGAGGAGCTGGTGGGCCAGAACCCCCGCACCATCGCGGAAAAGGGCGTGCGCCTGGCCTTCGTGCCGGAGGACCGGCTGGGCATGGGCCTGGTGGCCAGCATGACCCTGGTGGGCAACATGATGCTCAAACAGTACCGCGCCGGCAAGAGCCCGCTGGTGGACCGCCGGCACCCCCACGAACTGGCCGAGCAGATCGTCCGCCAGCTGGAGGTGGTCACCCCCAGCATCGACACCCCGGTGCGCAAGCTGTCCGGCGGCAACGTGCAGAAGGTGCTGGTGGGCCGTGAGATCGCCGCCCACCCCACCGTGCTCATGAGCGCCTACGCCGTCCGGGGCCTGGACATCAACACCTCCTACACCATCTACCGGCTGCTGAACGAGCAGAAAAAGGCGGGCGTCGCCGTTATCTACGTAGGCGAGGACCTGGACGTGCTGCTGCAGCTGTGCGACCGCATCGCGGTGCTGTGCGGCGGCCGTCTCAGCGGCGTGCTGGACGGCCGCACCGCCACCAAGGAGCAGGTGGGCTATATGATGACCACCCTGGAGCATAAGGAGGCCGGCATATGACCAATCACGAACCGCTCATCCACATCGCCCGGCGGGACGGCATGGCCTGGTGGCGCGCCTGGCTGATACGCCTGGCGGCGGCCGTGCTGGCGCTGATCGTGTGCGCGCTGTTCATTTACGGGCTGACAAAGCTCAACCCGGTGAAGGTGTACGCCGCCATGTGGCAGGGGGCCTTCGGCTCCGCCCGGCGCAGCTGGATCACCGTCCGGGACGCGTCCATTCTGCTGTGTATCGGCGTGGGACTGGCCCCGGCGTTCATGATGCGCTTCTGGAACGTGGGCGCGGAGGGCCAGGTGCTCATGGGCGGTTGCGCCACCGCCGCCGTGCTCATCTACTGCGGCAGGGCCCTGTCCACCCCCGCGCTGCTTCTCATCGGCGCGGCGGCCAGCATCGCCGCCGGGGTGCTGTGGGGGCTCGTCCCCGCGCTCTTCAAGGCCCGCTGGAATACCAACGAGACCCTGTTCACCCTGATGATGAACTACATCGCCATCCAGCTGACCTGTTTCCTGGTGGCCAAGTGGGAGAACCCCAAGGGCTCCAACTCCGTGGGCATCATCAACCAGCAGACCCAGGCCGGCTGGTTCCCCTCCCTGTTCGGCCAGCAGTATCTGCTCAACGTGATCATCGTGCTGGCCCTCACCGTGGGGATGTTCCTGTACCTGAAATACACCAAGCAGGGCTATGAAATATCCGTGGTGGGCGAGAGCGAGAACACCGCCCGGTACGCGGGCATTTCCGTCCGGCGGGTGATCATACGCACCATGGCCCTGTCCGGCGCGGTGTGCGGCCTGTCCGGCTTCATCGCCGTGTCCGGTGCCAGCCACACCATCTCCGCCAGCACCGCCGGGGGCCGGGGTTTCACCGCCATCATCGTGGCCTGGATGGCCAAATTTAACACCTTCGTGATGATCCTCATCGCCCTGCTGCTGGTGTTTCTGGAAAAGGGTGCCACCCAGATCGCCTCCCAGTTCCACCTGAACGACTACGCCTCCGAGGTGGTCAAGGGCATCATCCTGTTCTTCCTGCTGGGAAGCGAGTTTTTCATCCAGTACCGGCTCCGGTTCCGCTCCCACACCCATCAAAAGGAGGCAGAGGCATGACACAGCTCATCTCCCTGCTCACCAGCGCCATCGTGTTCGGCACGGTCATCCTCTACGGCGCGGTGGGCGAGATCATCACAGAAAAGTCCGGCAACCTCAATCTGGGCGTGCCCGGCATCATGTATCTGGGCGGCATCGCGGGCCTGGCGGCGGCGTTCTTCTATGAGATGCACGCGGCCGAGCCGGTGGGGGCGATCGGCCTTGTTCTCAGCTTCCTGGCGGCTGTCGCCGCTTCCATGCTGGGCGGGCTCATATACGCCTTTCTCACCATCACCCTGCGGGCAAACCAGAACGTCACCGGGCTTACCCTGACCATTTTCGGGGCTGGCCTGGCCAACCTATTCGGCGGCAGCCTCAACAACCTGGCCGGCGGAGTGGGCCAGATCAGCGTGGCCGTCACCAGCCGGGCCTACCGGGCCTACATCCCGGCACTGGGCGGGCTGGGCAATTTCGGAAAGCTGTTTTTCTCCTTCGGCTTCATGGCCTATCTCGCCATCGCCATCGCCGTCGCCGCCAGCTGGTTTTTGGGCCGCTCCCGTGTGGGGCTGAACCTGCGGGCCGTGGGCGAGGACCCGGCCACCGCCGACGCGGCGGGCATCAACGTCACCCGCTACAAGTACCTAGCCACCTGCGTGGGCGCTGCCATCTCCGGCCTGGGCGGGCTATATTACACCATGGATTACATCAAGGGCACCTGGTCCATCGACGGCACCGCCGAGGCGTTGGGGTGGCTGGCGGTGGCACTGGTCATCTTCGCCACCTGGCGGCCCCTGCGGGCCATCTGGTCGGCGTACCTTTTCGGCGTGCTCTATTGGGCGTACAACTACATCACCGGCCTGAGCCGGGGGAGCGTGGAGCTGTTCAAGATGCTGCCCTACTTGGTCACCATTCTGGTGCTGGTGGCGGTGAGCATGCGCCGGTCCAAGGAGTCCCAGCCCCCCAAGAGCCTGGGCCTGAGCTACTTCCGCGAGGAGAGATAAATGCGCTTCGATCACATCTTTTTCGATCTGGACGGGACGCTGACGGACCCCGGCGTGGGCATCACCAACGCCATCATGTACGCCCGGAAAAAACGGGGGCTTGACCCCGGCCGGAATGAGGACTATTATAAGTTCATAGGCCCGCCCATGCCCCAGAGCTTCGTGGAATACTGGGGCGTGAGCCTGGACGAGGCCAAGGCTATCCTGGCCGATTACCGGGAATACTACGCGCCGAAGGGCATCTTTGAAAACAGCGTGTATCCCGGCATCCCCCAGGCCCTGGCGGCCCTGCAGGCCGCCGGCTGCAAGCTCTATGTGGCCACCTCCAAGCCCACGTATATGTCCGAGCAGATCGTGGAGCGGTTCGGCCTGGCGCAGTATTTTTTGACCGTCTCCGGCAGCGACCCGGACCGGGCCGACAGCACCAAGGCGGACGTGATACGCGCCGCCCGGGATAAGTTCGGCATCGACATGGCCAGAGCGGTGATGGTGGGCGACCGCAGCTTCGACGCCCTGGGGGCGGCCCAGTGCGGCATCCCCTGCGTGGGGGTGGGCTACGGCTACGGCAGCCGGGAAGAGCTGCTCTCGGCCGGGGCCGAGTACGTGGCCGGCACCCCCGCCGATCTGGCGGCGTATCTGCTGGCCTGATACGGGCCGGCAGGCAGGCCCACATTCTGAAAGGAGAGTGTACCATGCAGAAGAGCGCAAAACAGGCAAGGATGCTGGCCATCCTGCTGGCAGCGGTGCTGGCCGTTTCGGCGCTGGCCCCTGTCCAGGCCCTGGCGGACAACAAGCCGCTGCCCGGCGAAGCCGTCGTTTCCATTCTCCGGGACATCATCGACAAGAAGGACTTCCGGCAGGAGTGGGATTTTGAGCCGCTGGTCAGCGTCACCGACAAGAACGATGACGGCATCTGGGAGCTGCTGGCCGTGTATGAGTGCCAGGACAAAGAGGACTACTATGTCTTTGAAGAGGTCTGGCTCATCGACGAGAAGACGAACGGATCCGAACAGGTGGGCCTCGGCGTGCTGTTCCACGAGGTAGGCGGCAACAGCGGCACCGTATCCCTGGTGGACCGGGACGGACAGCTGGGCGTGCTCATTTCGTCCAGCGAGCCGGACGGCTCCGGTTTTTACGACCGCTATGACTACTTTTCCCTGGAAGAGGGCAAGACGGAACTGGGCGAGGATAATATCATGCTGGACCGCTCCGGTACATACGGTCAGGAGGACGACGCAGAATACACCGTGGACATGGAAACGGTCAGCCGCCGGGAATTCGAAGATGTCCTGGACGGCATGGAGCCCTATTTCACCATCGACATCCTGGCCGGTCCCGACGAGGACTGGAACTGCGTCCCCTTCAACGTGATGCTCATGTGAGAGCGCACACAGAGTGTATTGCCAAGCCGCCTGACGCGGCATCACGGGAACAGACCCGCTGATGAACCGCAGCGAGGGATGTTTTCACGAGGCGAGGAAGGCGGCGCAGGGAATACTTTGTGTATTGCCAAGCCGCCTGACGCGGCATCACGGGAACAGACCCGCTGATGAACCGCAGCGAGGGATGTTTTCACGAGGCGAGGAAGGCGGCGCAGGGAATACTTTGTGTATTGCCAAGCCGCCTGACGCGGCATCGCGGAAACAGACCCGCTGAGAAAGGAGATGAGACGATGGACGCTGGCGATAGTACCGGCACAAAACGAGGCCGAACCGTGCGGGCGTTCATCGCCCGCTGACTTCTGACGGCCTTTTTGTGCCTTCCGAATACCCAAAAAAGGAGGAAGGACGATGGCTGAGCGCACCATATCCCTGGACCAGACTGTACTGGCGCTGGTCGAACAAAAGAAATACGCCACCCTGCGGGACATCCTGGTGACCATGATCCCGGCGGACATCGCCGCCCTGTTCGAGGAGATGGACGACGAGCACACCCTGCCGCTGCTGTTCCGGCTGCTGCCAAAGGACATGGCGGCGGAGACCTTCGTGGAGATGGAACCGGACTTCCAGGAGCTGCTCATCCGGGGCTTCTCCGACAGCGAGCTGAAGGAGGTCGTGGACGAGCTGTACGTGGACGACGCGGTGGACCTGGTGGAGGAGATGCCCGCCAACGTGGTGCGGCGCATCCTCAAGCAGGCCGACCCGGAGACCCGCAAGCTGATAAACAACATCCTCCAGTACCCGGACGACTGCGCCGGGTCACTGATGACCACGGAGTTCGTGGACCTGCTGCCCACCATGACCGTGGCCGACGCCGTCAAGCGCATCAAGCGCACCGGCACCGACAAGGAGACCATCAACATCTGCTACGTCATCGACGACGGCAGGCATCTCTTGGGCACCGTGTCCATCCGCACCCTGATCCTGGCCGAGGACGACGAGCCTGTGTCGGACATCATGGCGGAGAACGTGGTCAGCGTGGGCACCCTCACCGACCAGGAGGACGCCACGGCGCTGTTCTCCAAGTACGATCTGACGGTGCTGCCGGTGGTGGACAATGAGAATCGTCTGGTGGGCATCATCACCGTGGACGACGCGCTGGACGTGCTGGAAACGGAGACCACCGAGGACATCGAGATCATGGGCGGTATGACGCCCACCGACAAGCCCTATCTGAAGACCTCCGTCTGGGAGACCTTCAAGGCCCGGTTCCCCTGGCTGCTGCTCTTAATGATCTCCGCCACCTTCACGGGGCAGATCATCGCCAGCTTTGAGAACGCCCTGGCCGCTGCGGCGGTGCTCACCGCCTACATCCCCATGCTCATGGACACCGGCGGCAACTCCGGCTCCCAGGCCAGCGTCACCGTCATCCGGGGCATATCCTTGAACGACATCGAGTTCAAGGACTATTTCAAGGTCCTCTGGAAGGAGATACGGGTGGCGGTGATATGCGGCGCGGCCCTGGCGGCGGCCAACTTCGTCAAGCTGATGCTGGTGGACCGGATGCTGTTCCACAACCCAGACGTGACCGTCACCGTGGCGGCGGTGATATGCATCACGCTGGTGTGCACGGTGCTGTGCGCCAAGGTAGTGGGCTGCTCGCTGCCCATGCTGGCGGAGAAGCTGGGCTTCGACCCGGCGGTGATGAGCTCGCCGTTCATCACCACCATCGTGGACGCTTTGTCCCTGCTGATATACTTCCGGTTCGCCGTGGCGATACTGAAACTATAACGATACCAACGACTGCGGTCCGGCCTCTGGCCGGGCCGCTCGTTTTTCTTGCGCGCCGGCGGACATCGCGCTATAATGAGAACAGAGAAAGCGACCGGGTCCCCCAGCGGGACAGAAAGGATGGGCCGAACATGAAAACGCGCATAAGCTGTTTGCTGCTGACGCTGGCCGTGCTGCTGAGCCTGGGCGTGAGCGCCCTGGCGGAGGCGGAGCAGCCGCCCTACCCCACCGCCCCCTCGGCCGAGGACGCCAAGGCCGGCGGCGAGTACGACGTGGAGGCCGCCCGCAGCCTGCTGGAGCAGCTCAACTCCTTCCGCACCAACGGCGCCGCCATCAACAACGCCGACGGCACCCAGAGCACCGTCCTGAGCGAGCCGCTGACCTACGATTACGCCCTGGAACAGATCGCCATGCAGCGGGCTGCGGAGATCGTCGCCAAGTACGGCAGCGAGCGCCCCGACGGCAGCAGCTGGGACAGCGCCACTTACGAGGACTTCAAGTCCGACGCGGAGAACATCGCCGCCGGCAGCGGCGAGGATGGCAGCGCCGACAGCGTCTTCCTCGCCTGGCGGCAGGACGATATGCCCTTCGAGGGCCAGGGCCAGCGCCGGACCATGCTGGACCCGGAATACCAGTCCGTGGGCATCGCCTGCATCGAGTATGAGGGCTGTACCTTCTGGGTGATGGAATTCGGCCGGACCCCCTCCGACATCGCGGACCCCCTGGCCACACCCGAGCCCACGCCCGAGCCGACTCCCGAACCGACTCCTGAGCCCACTCCGGAACCCACACCCGAGCCGACCCCTGAGCCCACGCCGGAACCCACGCCCGAGCCCACCCCGGAACCGACCCCTGAACCCACTCCTGAACCGACACCAGAGCCCACGCCGGAGCCCACCCCAGAGCCGACTCCGGAGCCAACCCCGGAACCGACCCCGGAACCGACCCCCGAGCCCACGCCGGAGCCGACCCCGGAGCCGACCCCTGAACCGACCCCCGAGCCCACGCCGGAGCCTACGCCGGAACCCACTCCTGAGCCGACCCCGGAGCCGACCCCTGAACCGACCCCCGAGCCCACGCCGGAGCCTACGCCGGAACCCACTCCTGAGCCTACGCCCGAGCCGACCCCGGAACCGACCCCGGAGCCCACACCCGAGCCCACGGCTACGCCTGAGCCCACGGCTACGCCTGAGCCCACCGCCACACCTGAGCCTACAGCTACGCCCGAGCCCACCGCCACGCCTGAACCGACGGCTACGCCTGAGCCTACAGCTACGCCCGAACCCACACCCACGGCTACGCCGGAACCCACGCCGACGCCTACTCCCATACCCACACCGACGGCCACGCCCGTCATGGACCCCGGCCAGCAGGAGGGCCCCGGCATCGACGAACCCACGGCTACACCCGAGCCCTCAGCCACACCGACGCCCACGCCGAAGCCGACGCCGAACATCACCGTCAGCGCCGGCAGCGTGTCCGGCTGGGACCAGGTGGAAGTGCTGGAGAAAGAGATCACCTCCATCCTGGACCGGCTGGCGGCGGGCCAGAGCGCCGACGGCCTGTCCGAGAGCACGGCCCAGGCCATCCGCGACGCCATGCAGCGGGCGGCCGACGGCGCGTCGGTGAGCCTTTCCGCCGACCTGACCGCCGTCCCGACGGCGGACCCGGCGGACGCGGCCCAGATCGAGACCGCTCTTGGCGGCGGCTACACGGTGCACCAGTATCTGGACGTGCGCATCGACGTGCGCGTCGACGGCACGACCGTGGGCTCCATCACCCATACCAGCCAGCCTATCACCCTGTCCGTGTCTCTGCCGGCGGGGGTGGACGGCCAGCTGGTGCAGGTGATACGCTGGCACGACGGCACGCTCACCGGTCTGCCCGCCACGGTGGAGAACGGCTCCGTCCGCTTCACCACCGACCAGTTCTCCACCTTCGCCATCGTGACCGCCGCCCGGCGGACGGATTACGTGACGGTGGCCGACATCCCCGAACAGGTGTACCAGGGCGCGCCCGTGACGCCGCCGGTGACGGTCAGCGTCAACGGCGCGGCGCTGACGCCGGAGACGGATTACACCGTCTCCTACGCCAACAACCTGGGCCCCGGCACCGCCACGGCCTACATATCCGGCTCGAACGACTATATCGGCATCGCCGCCAGCAAGGACTTCGTCATCCGGGCCCCGGACCCCACGCCTTCTCCCTCGCCCGTGCCCACGGCCGTACCTACCGCCGTGCCCACGCCTGTGCCCACCTCTCCGGTGCCGCCCACAGGAGATGAAACGCCCCTGGCGCTGTACGGTTCGCTGCTGGCCCTGTGCGCCGGCGCGCTGGCCCTGACTTTGGCCGGCAGACGCCGCCGCCAGCGGTGAACGAGCGGAACACAAACACTGAGGACGGACCCAGCCGGGTCCGTCCTTTTGTCTTTTTTGTCATAATTCGCGTTTGCCCTTGACAAGGGGCCCGGCTGTTGATAAAATGTAGCCCGTCTCAATTGGAAAGAGCCTTTCCAAAGCAGGATGCGACCGCCGTCCCACGGGACGGCCAAGGCCACACGGACAGCCGGGTCGAATGCCGATCGCCGCGTGAGCGGCTGGCAGCGCGAGCTGCCTTATTGATTGAGTTGGGCCGCCATGGCCCAGGGCTCAAGTTTTATAAGTTGGTTACTTTATAACCGGTGCCGGGCGGCACGAAAACTTGTAAAATGGTCAGTAAGAGTAGGTAAAGGCATCTTTGCTTTCAGAAAACTCTCAAATCCATTGGGACGGAACGCCGTCTTTGGCGGCAGACCGTAACAGCATCGCAAGTGGAACGTGCCCGGCATGTTCCACTTGTTTTTTATTTTCAGGAGGGCGCCCATGGACAAGATCATCGAGCTGCGGAACATCACCAAGAGCTTTGACGGCGAGGTGGTGCTGGACAACATCAGTCTGGACATCTATGACAACGAGTTCATCACCCTGCTGGGCCCCTCCGGCTGCGGCAAGACCACTACCCTGCGGCTCATCGGCGGGTTCGAGACCCCCGACGCCGGCGACGTGCTGTTCATGGGCCAGCGCATCAACGACGTGCCGCCCCACAAGCGCAACGTGAACACCGTGTTCCAGCGCTACGCCCTGTTCCCCCACCTGAACGTGTTCGAGAACGTGGCCTTCCCCCTGCGGGAGCGCAAGGTGCCCCGGGACGAGATCGAGGCCCGTGTGGAGGAGATGCTTACCATGGTGGCCCTCAAGGGCTTTGAGCACCGCGCCGTCACCAGCCTGTCCGGCGGCCAGCAGCAGCGGGTGGCCATCGCCCGCGCCCTGGTGGGCAGGCCCCGGGTGCTGCTGCTGGACGAGCCGCTGGCAGCCCTGGACCTGAAGCTGCGCAAGGACATGCAGCAGGAGCTGAAGAACATCCAGAAGGCCACGGGCATCACCTTCATCTTCGTCACCCACGACCAGGAGGAGGCCCTCTCCATGTCCGACACCATCGTGGTCATGTCCGAGGGCCGCATCCAGCAGATCGGCACCAGCCAGGACGTGTACAACGAGCCGAAAAACGCCTTCGTGGCCGACTTCATCGGCGAGAGCAACATCGTGGACGGAGTGATGCTGGCCGACCGGTCCGTGTCCTTCTCCGGCCACACCTTCGACTGCGTGGACGCCGGCTTCGGCAAAAACGAGGCGGTGGACGTGGTGGTGCGGCCCGAGGACGTGGACATCGTGTCCGAGCAGGCCGGCATGCTCCGGGGCACGGTCACCTCCGTCACCTTCATGGGCGTGCATTATGAGGTGATCGTGGACATCGGCGGCTTCAAGTGGATGATCCAGACCACCGACTACGTGGGCGAGGGCGCCCGCATCGGCCTGTACATCGAGCCGGACGCCATCCACATCATGAGAAAGAGCAAGTACTCCGGACTGTACGGGGACTATGCCAGCTTCTCCAACGAGTTCGACGAGCTGTCCGAGCCGGAAAGCGAGGCGCAAGAATGAACAAAAAGACCCGCCGGGGCGCCGTGGTCACGGGCCTGGCCAGCGCTCCGTACCAGCTGTGGGCGGTGATATTCATCCTGGTGCCCCTGGCCTTCGTGGCCTACTACGCCTTCACCGACAACAGCTTCCGCTTCACCACCGACAACATCACCCGCTTCTTCACCGCCACCTCCTCCATCGTGGGCCCGGACGGCGCCTCGGACGAGGTGCGCACCTACCTGGTCATCACCTGGCGCAGCGTGAAGCTGGCGGTGATCTCCACGGTGGTGTGCCTGCTGCTGGGCTACCCCCTGGCCTACTTCATCTCCCGTGCCTCCCCCAGGGCCCAGAAGACCATGATGACCCTCATCATGATACCCATGTGGATGAACTTCCTGATACGCACCTACGCCTGGATGACCATATTGCAGGACACGGGCATCCTCAACAATCTGCTGGGCATGCTGCACCTGGGGCATGTGCACATCATCGGCACCCAGACCGCCGTGGTCATCGGCATGGTGTACGACTATCTGCCCTACATGATCCTGCCCCTTTATTCCATCATGGCCAAGATGGACGGACGGCTCATCGAGGCGGCCCGCGACTTAGGCTGCGCCCCGGCGGGGGTGCTGCGGCGGGTGATCCTGCCCCTGAGCATGCCCGGCGTGGTCAACGGCGTGACCATGGTCCTCATCCCCTCCATCAGCACCTTCTACATCTCCCAGAAGCTGGGCGACGGCATGTTCTTCCTCTTGGGCGACGCCATCGAGGGGCAGTACACCGCCAACAATCTGCACTTCGCCGCAGCCATCGCCTTCATCCTGATGGTGGCGCTGCTGGCGGCCATGGCCCTGATGCGCAGGCTCACGGATAAGTACACCTACGGAGGCGCGGCGGCATGAAAAGAGCTTCCAAGATATTCACCGGGCTGATGTTCGCGTTCCTGTTCGCGCCCATCGCCATATTGCTGCTGTTCTCCTTCAACGAGGCCAGGAGCCTCTCCGTGTTCTCCGGCTTCTCCCTGAAGTGGTACCGGGAGCTTTTCCGGGACACGGAGACCCTCAAGACCGTGCGCAACACTCTCATCCTGGCGGTGTGCGCCTCCGGCGTGTCCACCGTCATGGGCACCGCCGCCGCCGTGGGCATCCACCGCATGCGCTCGAAGTACCTGCGCTCGGCCATGGACATGGTCACCAACATCCCCATGATAAACCCGGACATCATCACCGGCATCTCCATGATGCTGATGTTCGTGTTCGCAAGCCGCCTGTTCGGCCTTGCCAACAGCCTGAGCTTCATCACCCTGCTCATCGCCCACATCACCTTCTGCCTGCCCTACGTGATACTGCAGGTGCTGCCCAAGCTGCGGCAGATGGATAAGTCCCTGCCGGAGGCGGCCATGGACCTGGGCTGCACCCCCTGGGGGGCGTTCTGGAAGGTGGAGCTGCCGGAGATCATGCCCGCCATCGTCACCGGCATGATCATGGCCTTCACCCTCTCCCTGGACGACTTCGTGATCAGCTACTTCACCACGGGCACCGGGTTCCAGACCCTGCCCATCCGCATCTACAACATGACGAAAAAGACGGTCACCCCGGACATGTACGCCCTGGCGACCCTCATTTTCTTCGTCATCCTGGCGCTGCTGCTGCTCTCCAACCTCACCGACAGCGAGGACAGCCAGCGTCTCCGGGCCGCCCGGAAGGCCAAGCGGGCCGCATCCGGCAGGCCCCCCATGGACCCGAAAAAGCGCCGCATCCTCTACGGCTGCGGGGGCGGTCTGGCCCTGGCGGCGGTGATCGCGGCGGCGGTGTTCGCCGTCACAGAGACGGACAATAAGCCCCAGGTGCTCAACGTCTACAACTGGGGCGAGTATATCTCCGACGGCTCCGAGGGCTCCATGGACGTGGTGAAAGAATTCGCCGCCTGGTACGAGCAGGAGTACGGCCGGCCGGTTCAGGTCAACTACACCACCTTCGCCTCCAACGAGGACATGTACGCCAAGCTCTCCTCCGGCGCGGTCAGCTACGACGTGGTGATACCCTCCGACTACATGATCGCCCGCATGATCGAGGAGGATATGCTCCTGCCCCTGGACTTCGACAACATCCCCAACTACCAGTACATCGCTGACGACTTCCACGGGCTCTATTACGACCCGGAGGACGCCTACTCCGTGCCCTACGCCTACGGCATCGTGGGGGTCATATACAACGCCAACGAGGTGGACGAGGCCGACGCGGACGGCTGGGAGCTGATGTGGAACGAGAAGTATGCCGGGCGCATTTTGCAGTTCAATAACTCCCGTGACGCCTTCGGCACGGCCCTATACCGGGCCGGAGCGGACGTGAACACCACCGACCGCTCTGTCTGGGACGCGGCGCTGGAGGACCTGCTGGCCCAGCGCCCGCTGGTGAAGAGCTACGTCATGGACGAGGTGTACAACATGATGGAGTCCGGCGAGGGCGCCGTGGCCGCCTACTACGCCGGGGACTACTTCACCATGGCCGACGCCCAGGCCGACACCGTGGACCTGCGGTTCTACTACCCCGACGAGACCAACTTCTACATCGACGCCATGTGCATCCCCACCTGCTGCCAGAATAAGGAGGTGGCGGAGATATTCATCAACTACATGCTCTCCCGGGAGCCGGCCATCGCCAACGCCGAATACACCTGGTACGCCTCCCCCAACACCCTGGTGTACAATGACCCGGACTACATCGACGAGATGGGCGAGGAGGCCATGGCCATCCTTTACCCCGACTGGGGCGACTTTGCCGAGAAGTACAACGCCTACGCCTACCGGAACCTGGACGGGGATCTGCTGGACTACATCAACTCCCTCTGGGAGACGCTGAAGATCAACTGAAAGACGCGGTCCCGGCGCTCTGTGCGCCGGGGCCGCCGTTGACAGATGCGGAAAAACTGTTATATAATCGTATCAAAGAAAACCGGCCGCCTTTGGCCGGGACGGGAACGATGAGCCGATGCAAGCTAGCTGCGATGACAAGGCCTGATCTCGGGATGCGCTCCTGGGGTCAGGCCTTGACCTCCGTCCCCATTATTTGAAAGGACACAGAAAGACATGATCTTACAGATCTCCGTCATCCTCAAGGACTTCAACGTCCGCGTCAGCTGGGACGCGCTGGCCGACGCTGTAAAGGCGCAGCTGGGCGCGTCTGACGTGTTCGCGGAAAAGCTGGGCAACTTCCAGTGCCGGCTGTATCTGCCCGACGGCGGCGGCGAGCAGCTGCCGGACCGGGTCCGGGACATCCTCGCCGGTCTCGCCAGCGGCGGCCAGTCCGAGGACGGGCATCCCTCCGGCAGCCGCTTCGTGGTCACCGTGAAGGACCTCTCCCCGGAGGATGTGAAAAACCTCAAGCCCGACGTCGTCCACGTGCTGGCCGACCGGCCCGCCTTCCGCCAGAGCATCGACCTGTCGGCGGCGAACGCCGCCCCGGCGGAAAAGCCCGCCCCGGTGCAGCCGGCAGCGGAGCAGACAGCCGCGCCCACGGAGCGGACGCCCGCCCCCCAGGCTCCGGCGGAGGAGCAGCCGCCGGCGGAGGAGCGTCTGGGCGCGCTCACCGGTCAGCTGCGCGCCGTCACCGACCAGCTGCTGGGCAAGGTCCGGGGCCAGCACCACGCGGTCACGGAGCTGGTCAGCGGCGTGTTCGAGAGCGAGCTGTTCGCCAGGGACGACGCGGACCGCAGGGGCCCGCTGGCCACGTTCCTGTTCATGGGCCCCTCCGGCGTGGGCAAGACGTACCTGGCCACCCAGTTCGCCGAGCTGTCCGGCCGGCCGGTGCTGACCCTGGACATGAGCGAGTTTTCCGATAACCTGGGCAACCTGAGCATGAGCGCGGCGGTGACGGATTTCGTCACCCAGCATCCCAATGCCATCCTCATCTTCGACGAGATCGAGAAGGCCCACCTGAACGTCATCCACATCTTCCTGCAGATACTGGACTTCGGCCGGCTGATGACCCCGCCCAACCCCCAGCGCCTGGCCCCCCAGACGGAGGTCTCCTGCCGGGACGTGATCGTCATCATGACCACCAACGCCGGCGCGTCCCTGTACGACAGCACCGAGGACCGCAATCTGTCCAACATCCCCCGCAGCGCCCTCATCGACGCGCTGAAAACGGAGGCCCGGCCCGGCTCCTTCGGCGGTGAGCCCATGTTCCCCGCCAGCATCACCACCCGCATGGCCAACGGCCACATCATCATGTTCAACCATCTGGAGCCCTACGCCCTGATGGAGATCGTGCGGGACGAGATCGACCGCCAGCTGGGGTTGTTCACCGCCTCCACCGGCATCGCCGTGGAATATGACGCCGCCCGGATACCGGCGCTGATCCTGTACGCCGGCGGCGGGGCGGCGGACGCCCGGACCCTCCGGGGCCTGGCACGCGGCGCCGTCATCCGGGAGATCGAGGACGTGGCGCTGCACCTGGACGCCGCGCCGGAGCAGTCCGTCGGCGCGCTGAAAAAGATATACATGACCCTGGACGAGCAGGACATGTCCGACGAGATACGGGCCCTGTTCCACCAGACGCGCAACGCCCAGGCGGTGGTGTTCTCCGCCGACGCCGGGGCGCTGGAGGGCCTGTCCGGCCCGGAGATGCAGATCTGCGTCACCGACTCGGCCGACCGGCTGCAAAAGCTGGTCCGGGGCGTGGTGGACTTCATCCTGCTGGACCCCTACTGCGGCTATCAGCCGGGCGAGCGCCTGCCCTCGGACGTGGAGGACATCCGCTCCGACGGCATGGAGATGTTCCACTACCTGACGGAATTCTTCCCGGAGATACCCCTGTACATACTGGACACGGGCCGGTACGCGCTGCGGGACTTCTCCTCTCTGCTGTCCCGGGGCGCGCGCCAGGTGCTGCCCCTGACCGACGGCCAGGTCCCGGACGGACAGCTGCAAAAGCTGGCGGTCAACGCCCTGATCGGCAACAGCGTCTATCAGCTGGCCCGCTCCGGCAAGTATCTCAGCTACAACTGCGCCCAGTACATGGTGGACGAGCAGACCATGGAGGTCTGCTTCTCCCGGCTGCATATCCGCACCGCCTACCAGGGCGGAGACATGGCTCTGGTCAGCCGGCCGGGGGAGAACAGCGCCGTCACCTTTGCCGACATCGTGGGCTGCGAGAGCGCCAAGAAGGCCCTGGGAGAGTTCTGCCGCATCCTGGAGGACCCCCGCAAGTGCCTGTTGGCCGGCAAGCGCATCCCCAAGGGCGTGCTGCTGTACGGCCCGCCGGGCACCGGCAAGACCATGCTGGCCAAGGCCATGGCCAACGAGGCCAAGGCCACCTTCCTGCCCACCACCGCCACCAGCTTTTTCGCCAGTCTGGTGGGCCAGACGGAGCAGAACATCCGGGACCTGTTCAAAAAGGCCCGGCGCTACGCTCCCTCGGTGATTTTCATCGACGAGGTGGACGCCATCGCCCGCCAGCGCACCGGCGGCGTCAGCTCCGTGCACAACGAAGACGCCCTTAACGCCCTGCTGGCGGAGATGGACGGCTTTCAGGTGGATGAAAAGCGCCCCGTGTTCATCATGGCCGCCACCAACTACGAGGTGGAGGGCGCCGGCAGCCGGGTGCTGGATCCGGCCTTCGTGCGCCGGTTCGATAGGAAGATACTGGTGCCTCTGCCGGACAAAGAGGCCCGGTATGAGCTGTTCAGCCGCATTCTCGAGCGCCATGGCATCCGCTTTGGCGGCGAGCACGAGTCCATCCTGCAGAACATCGCCGCCCGCTCCGGCGGGCTGAGCAACGCGGACATCAGCATGATCGTGGAGATGTACGCCAGGGACATCGGCGAGCAGGCCCCCACCGGCAAGAGCCTGCTGGACGCCCTGGACCAGTACCGCTTCGGCGACGAGAAGACCTGGAGCGAGGAGCAGATGCGCCAGACGGCCTATCACGAGGCCGGCCACGCTCTGGTCAGCTGGGTCTGCGGGGTCAAGCCCCTGTTTTTGACCATCGTCTCCCGGGGCGGCTACGGCGGCTATATGGAGACCTCCTCCGAGGACAAGGCCACCTTCACCTTCAGCGAGCTGAAGGACGTCATCTGCCGGTGTCTGGCCGGACGGGCGGCGGAGCTGGAGTTCTTTGGTGAGGACGCCGGGCTCAACACCGGCGCCAGCTCCGACCTGGAAAAGGCCCGCCACTTTGTGCGCACCTGCCTGAAGGACTACGGCATGGGCCAGGACCTGTTCCTGCCCAAGATCAGCCAGGCCGGCGAGGCGCTCATGCAGGAGCAGCTGGTCAGGGCGCGGGACATCATCGCCAAGAACCGGGACGCCATGGACGGGCTGGTGGAGCTGCTGCTGCGGGAGAAGTGCCTGGACCAGGATACCCTGGACCGCTTCTTTGCCGACGCCGTCAGGGGCTGACCCCATCCGGAGAGAAAGGACCATTCAAGATGCGCAGCGATGTTGTGAACAGCGGCCGGCCGGCCGGCAGGGGAGCATGAGAGCATGGAGATACTGAGCGTTTTTCTGCTGCTGGTCTCTGTGGCGGCCGCCGTGATCGGCCCGGCACAGTGCTTCCGCCTGCGCCGGAGCAGACGGCTGACCTATCGGCTGCTGTGGCTGACCGGGTCGCTGATCGCCGCCATACTGGCGCTGGACCTGGCCTATGCCGCCTACAGACGGCAGTTCTCATGGACGCTGCTGACCGACGCGATGCAGGCGTTCAGCCTGGACGCAGACTACGGCGGCGTCTTCGGCCGCCGCTGGACCGCCTTCCCCCAGGCGGTGCGGGTCCTGCTGACCGTGTACGCCTTCGTCATCTACACCGCCGCCCCCATCGTCGGCGGCGCGGTGATATACCAGGTGCTGGCGGGCGTGTCCCCCCGCCTGGCCATGAGCCGCTGCAAGAGGCGGGAGCTGTACGTGTTCTCGGAGCTGAACGAGCGCAGCGTGCTGCTGGCCGAGAGCATCGCCCAGCTGCCGGAGCGCCGGCGGTACGCCATCGTATTCACCGACACGCGCGCGGACGGCACCGAGGAGGCCCAGACGGAGCTGCTCCTGCGGGCCCGATCGGCGGGGGCCATCTGTCTGCAGGACGACATGCTCCACTGTCCCAGCTTCCGCCGGTCGAAAAAGTGCCGCTTCTTCCTCATCGACATGGACGGCGACGGCCAGTTCGACGACCGGCAGAACCTGGTCACCCTCCACGGCCTGCTGCCCGGCGGGGAGCAGCCGCTGCTGTGGGACGGCGACGTCGGCTGCGTCATCTATTTTTTCACCAACAGCGTGGAGACCATCGAGAACGTCCGCTCCCTGAAAAAGAGCTTCTGCCAAAAGCGGGAGCGCCCGGCAAACGGTCCGGCAGAGCCCGGCCGTGTCCGGGAGGCGGAGCTGCATGTGTTCCGGGACTACGCGCGTGCCGCGCTGAGCCTGATGGAGCGCTGGCCCCTGTATCTGCCCCTGCTGGCCTCGGAGGCCCCCGCCGCGCCCGTGCCGCTGCGGGTGGTGCTGTTCGGCGGCGGTCCCTTTGCCAGGGAGATGTTCAAGACCGTGTTCTGGTGCGGCCAGATGCTGGACGTACAGCTGTACATCACCGTGGTCTGCCGCCGGAGCGCAGACGGCGGCGAGGAACGGCCGGCGTTTCTGCGGTGGCTGGACCGGCTCAGCCCGGAGATCGCCGCCAGCTGCGTCCTGCCCGCCGGGGGGAAGGGCCCGGAGTGCCTGCGCGTCTATCCCGGCGAGGATAAGTTCGCTCCTCCCTACGCCCGGCTGTCCTTCATCGAGACCGACGACGAGCCGGACCTGCGGGCGCTGCTGGCCGGGGACAGGCGGCAGTTCCACGACGGCACGGAGGAGCGCTGGCCTTTGGCGGACAGCGACTACTTCCTGGTGATGGAGGAAGACGACCTGGACAACATCGCCCTGGCCGACAGCATCCGCAGCAGCCTGATCGGCCTGCATCTGCGCCGGCCCGCCGCCAGGCAGGCAGGCCGGCAGGTCATCAGCTTCGCCGTGCGCAGCGAAAGCCTTCTGGAGGTGGTCCGGGACCGGTTCGCCAAGAGCCGGGAGGTGGCCCTGCCGCCGACGGTGGTCACCGCCCCGGAGATGCACCCCTTCGGCGGTCTGCGGGAGCAGTTCAGCTGGCGCAACGTCTCTCTGGACGAGACCCAGCTCAGGCGCTCCCGGCAGGACCCGGCGCTCAGCGAGCGGGAGCACGGCGTGGCGGACGCCAACGAGCCCCGGGACCCCCTTTACGACGACTGGTCCACCGCAGCGCGGCTGTTCCATCTGCCCTATAAGCTATTCAGCGCCCGGTGTCTGCGGGCCCAGACGGCGGAGCCGGTCCTCCCGGAGACGGCCCAGGGGCCGCTGACGGCCGAGGAGCTGCTGACCTATCACCGCCGCATCCAGGAGGACAGCCGGCTCGCGGACCGGCTCAGCTGGCTGGAGCATCGGCGCTGGTGCGCCTTCATGCGCATCAGCGGCTTCACCCGTCCCTTCGTCTCCATCGACGAGGTGACCCGCTTTCTGCCGAACGCCGCCGGCGTGCTCCGGGCCAGGACCAACGGCCAGGTGCGCCAGGCCGCCGGCGGACAGCCGGGCCTGCCAGCGGTACCCAAGATAAACGGACTGAAGGACGTGCCCTACCGGCTGCACCCCTGCCTGGTGGAGGCTGCCCCGTGCCCCTATCAGGACCCGGAACGTCACGACATGCTGGACATGATCACCGCCGCCCGGCTGTACATCGAAAAGGACGACCCGGACCGGGCGGACAACGCCCGGCGTCCGGACCCGAAGAAGTACGACCGGCCCTGCCGGTATCTGCCCGCCATGGACCGCCAGGAAAAGACGCTGGTCCGGGCCGGGATAGACAGAGTGCTGGCGGCCGGCGGCCTGGGCGCGGAGGAGGCCGAGCGGCTCCGGCAGCTGGCCCGGTGGCTGGGCCCCTATCCGGAGCCCGGCGGCGGCCAGGGCATGTGGGTGCAAAAAAAGCCCGGCCTGCCCGTGACCGCCTTCCCCCTGGGTCAGGACCACCCCCTGGAGGCGGCGCTGATCGCCCAGGGGCGGCTGGCAAAGCGGCCGGACGGCGGCTATGAGGTGTCCTCAAGGGAGACATCCGGCGGCGAGGGAGAGCTGGCCCAGGCCGGCGACTATGTGAAGCTGGACGCCGGCGGATGGCCCTACCCCAACAGGCGGGCGTTCTTCCTGGAGGAGCACGAGCGTCTGCGGGCAGATACGTATGCGCAGCGCCCGACGCCCCGCAGCGCCTGGCTGGACGGCCAGCCGCTCACGGAGGTGATGGCCTTCGCTCTGGAAAAGGGGCTGCTGCACCTGGACCCGGCGGACCCGGAGCGGTACTTCTCCGCCCGGCAGTGGGGCACGCGGCTGACCGCGCCCAGGGACGCGGCGGTGGTGTTCTACCAGGTGGACCGGGACGCCGGCGGCGGCATCGCCGCCGTGGACTTCAACTTCGTGGTCCGGGAGGAATTCGACGCCGCCTACGACATTCTGGAATGACAAAAAGGGACCTGGAAGCCCAGCTTCCAGGTCCCTTTCTTTATGCTCTTTTACAGGTTCGTATAGCCCTCCAGGTAGGCGTCCACCGCCTTGGCGCAGGCGCGGCCCTCGGCGATGGCGATGGCCACGAGGGACGCCCCCCGGCGCATGTCCCCGGCGGCGAACACGCCCGGCTTTTCCGTGGAAAAGCCGTCCGCGCCCACGGGCACATGGCCCTTTTCGTCCAGGGTCAGGCCGAAGGCCGCCGCCACGGACGCCTCCGCGCCGGAAAATCCCGCCGCGATCAGCAGCAGCTGGGCCGGGATGGTGCTCCGCTCGCCGTCCGTCTCTATCTCCAGGGCGGTCAGCGCCCCCTTCTCGTCGGCGACGAGCTTCTTCGCCTGGGTCTTATAAAGGCGCGGGTCCGCGCCGAATTTGGCGATGGCCTCCTCCTGGCCGTAGTCCGGCGCGCCGTTTTTGGCCGGGAAGGGCCAGACGCGCGCCTTGTCCTCCGGCGCGGGCTTGCGCACCAGCTGCCGCACGCTCGCCGCCCCCTGGCGGATGGCGGTGGCCACGCAGTCGGTGGCGGTGTCGCCGTTGCCGATGACCACCACATCACGGCCCTTGGCGCTGCAGGCGCTCTCCCGGCCGGCCAGCACGGCCTTGGTGCTCTCGGTCAGGTAGTCCAGCGCCTGCACCACGCCGGACGCCTCGCCCTCCACAGGCACGGTGCGGGCCGCGCGGGCGCCGCAGCACAGGACCGCCGCGTCGTACTCCGCCAGCAGCCGCGCCGCCGTGGCCGGCTCCGAAGCGTCCACGCCGGTGACGAAGGTGACTCCCTCCGCCTCCATCCGGGCCAGCCGGCGCTCCACCACGGACTTGGCCAGCTTCATGTTGGGGATGCCGTACATCAAAAGGCCGCCGGGCCGGTCGTCCCGCTCGAACACCACCACGGTGTGGCCCCGGTGGTTGAGCTGGTCGGCCAGAGCCAGGCCAGCAGGGCCGGAGCCCACCACCGCCACCTGCCTGCCGGTGCGCACCTCCGGCACGCGCAGCTTCACCAGCCCGTGCTCGTAGGCGTACTCGATCACAGCCAGCTCGTTGTCCCTCACGGAGATGGGCGCGTCGCCGTACAGCCCGCACACGCAGGCGTTCTCGCACAGCGCCGGGCACACCCGGCCGGTGAACTCGGGGAAGTTGTTGGTCTTTAAGAGCCTATCCAGGGCGTGCTCCCAGTTGCCGTGGAACACCTCGTCGTTCCACTCGGGGATGAGGTTGTGCAGCGGGCAGCCGAAGTCGGACTGGCAGAAGGGCACGCCGCAGGCCATGCACCGGGCCCCCTGGAGCTGCCGCTCCTGCAGGGGCAGCTTGCCGTGGAACTCCTCAAAGCTCTCTGCCCGCTGCTCCGGGGCCGCCACGGGCCGCTCGGCCCGCTTGTATTCCATGAATCCGGTGGGTTTTCCCATGTCACATCCCGCCTTTCTGCACGTTGTAGAACGCCTCCAGCTCCGCCTGCTGGCGGGGCATGCCCTTCTCCTCCAGCTGGGCGATGGCCGCCAGCATCCGGCTGTAGTCGTTGGGGGTGATCTTCTTGAAGAGGGGCAGCGTCTCCTCCCAGTTTTCCAGGATGGTCCGGCCCCTTGCCGAGCCGGTGGCCTGCACGTGGGCCTCGATCATGGCCCGCAGCTGGGCGATGTCGTGCTTGGCGGTGACGCCGGACATGGTGACCATGTCCTTGTTCAGCCGCAGATACAGCTCATGCCGCTCGTCCATCACATAGGCGATGCCGCCGGACATGCCTGCGGCGAAGTTCTTGCCGGTGGAGCCCAGTATCACCACGCAGCCGCCGGTCATGTACTCGCAGCCGTGGTCGCCCACGCCCTCCACCACCGCCTTCGCGCCGGAGTTGCGCACGCAGAACCGCTCGCCGGCCATGCCGTTGACGTAGGCCTCGCCGGAGGTGGCCCCGTACAGGGCCACGTTGCCGATGATGATGTTCTCACCGGGGTTGACGGGGCTGGACTCGGGGGTCTTGACGATGAGCTTGCCGCCGGAAAGGCCCTTGCCGAAGTAGTCGTTGCTGTCGCCGGTCAGGCGGATGGTCATGCCCTTGGGCAGGAAGGAGCCGAAGGACTGGCCGCCGCCGCCCCGGGCGTCGATGAGCACCGTGTCGTCGGGCAGGGAGTTGCCGAACCGCTTGGTGATCTCCGAGCCTAAGATGGTGCCGAAGGTGCGGTTGGTGCTGGACACGTTCACGCTCACCCGCTTGGGGGTGCCGTCCTTCAGGGTCTTCTTGAAGGCGGGCAGCAGCGTGCCCAGGTCCAGGGTCCGCTCCAGATGGAAGTCGTAGTCCGCCGCCGGCTCATGGTGGACGGCGTTGGTCTTCTCCCGGCAGCGGGCCAGGATGCCGGAAAGGTCGATGGACCGGGCCCTGGGGTCGGTCAGATCGTCCCGGGGCCGCAGCAGCTCCGTGCGCCCCACCAGATCGTCCACCGTGGCCACGCCCAGCTTGGCCATGATCTGGCGCAGCTGCTGGGCCACGAAGCGCATGAAGTTCATCACGTACTCCGGCTTGCCCGCGAACCGGCAGCGCAGCTCCGGGTTCTGGGTGGCGATGCCCGCCGGGCAGGTGTCCAGGTTGCACACCCGCATCATCACGCAGCCCATGGCTACCAGCGGCGCGGTGGCAAAGCCGTACTCCTCCGCGCCCAATATGGCCGCGATGGCCACGTCCCGGCCGGTCATCATCTTGCCGTCGGTCTCCAGGATGACCCGCTGGCGCAGGCCGTTGGCGATAAGATTCTGGTGGGCCTCCGCCAGACCCAGCTCCCAGGGCAGGCCGGCGTTCTGGATGGAGTTGCGGGGGGACGCGCCGGTGCCGCCGTCGTAGCCGGAGATGAGCACCACCTGGGCCCCGGCCTTGGCCACGCCGCAGGCGATGGTGCCCACGCCGGCCTCGCTGACCAGCTTGACGCTTATCCGGGCGTCCCGGTTGGCGTTTTTCAGGTCGTATATGAGCTGTGCCAGGTCCTCGATGGAGTAGATGTCGTGGTGCGGCGGGGGCGAGATAAGGCTCACGCCGGGGGTGGAGTACCGGGTCCGGGCGATCCAGGGATAGACCTTTTTGCCGGGCAGATGGCCGCCCTCGCCGGGCTTGGCCCCCTGGGCCATTTTTATCTGTATCTCCTTGGCCGAGCACAGATACTCGCTGGTGACGCCGAAGCGGCCGGAGGCCACCTGCTTGATGGCGCTGCTCTTTTCCGTGCCGTGGCGCTCCGGCTCCTCGCCGCCCTCGCCGGAGTTGGACTTGCCGCCCAGCCGGTTCATGGCGATGGCCAGGCACTCGTGGGCCTCCTTGGAGATGGAACCGTAGCTCATGGCCCCGGTCTTGAAGCGCCGAACGATGCTGTCCACGCTCTCCACCTGGTCCAGGGGGATGCCCCCGTCCGGAGCCCAGTTGAACTCCATCAGCCCCCGCAGATTGTGAGGCGTATCGGCGTTGTCGGCCAGGGCGGCATACTCCAGGAACTTGTCGTAGTCGCCGGACTGCACCGCCTGGCGCAGGGCCACGATGGTGGCCGGGTCGAACAGGTGGTTCTCCCCCGTCTCGCCGGAGCGCAGCTTGTGGAAGCCCACGCTGTTGAGGGTGGTGTCCACCCCCAGGCCCAAGGGGTCGAAGGCGTGGCTGTGGTGGTATTCCACCGCCTGGCCCATCTCCTTGATGCCGATGCCGCCTACCCGGCTGACCGTGTTGGTGAAGTACTTGTCTATCACGTCCTGGCGGATGCCCACCGCCTCGAATATCTGGGAGGACTGGTAGGACTGGATGGTGGACACGCCCATTTTCGAGGCGATCTTCACGATGCCGTCCAGGATGGCCTTGTTGTAGTCAGCGATGGCGGTGTGCTCGTCCTTGTCCAGCAGGCCCCGCTGGATGCACTCAGCGATGCACTCGTGCACCAGATACGGCTGGATGGCCCGGGCGCCGTAGCCCAGCAGCAGCGCGAAGTGGTGCACGTCCCGGGGCTCCGCGCTCTCTAGGATGATGGACACGCTGGTGCGCTTTTTGGTGCGTATCAGGTGCTGCTCCATGGCGGACACGGCCAGCAGCGACGGGATGGCCACGTGGTTCTCGTCCACGCCCCGGTCCGAGAGCACCAGCACGTTGGCGCCGTGGCGGTAGGCCTTGTCGCAGGCGATGAACAGCCGGTCTACGGCCCGCTCCAGGGGGGTGTTCTTATAATACAGCAGGCTCACCGTCTCCACGTGGAAGCCATCCCGGTGCATGGCCTTGATCTTCAAAAGGTCCACGCCGGTGAGAATGGGGTTGGAGATCTGCAGCACGTTGCAGTTCTCCGCGCTCTCCTCCAGCAGATTGCCGTCCGAGCCCACGTACACCGTGGTGTCCGTGACGCACTCCTCCCGGATGGCGTCGATGGGCGGGTTGGTGACCTGGGCGAACTGCTGCTTGAAGTAATTGAAAAGGGGCGGATAGTTGCCCGAGAGCACCGCCAGGGGGATGTCGCTGCCCATGGCGGCGGTGGGCTCGGAGGCCGTGCGGGCCATGGGGAGGATGATGTCCTTGACCTCCTCGTATGTGTAGTCGAAGGCCTTGTACAGCCTATCCCGCATCACCTGGGTGTGGGTGGGCACCTGCATGTTGGGGATGGGCAGGTCCTGCAGGCGCACCAGGTGCTGGTCCAGCCACTCGCCGTAGGGCTGGCGGGAGGCATAGAAGTCCTTCACGTCCTCGTCCAGCATCACCCGGCCCCGGCGGGTATCTATGAGCAGCATCTTGCCCGGCTGCAGGCGGCTCTTGGATGTGATGTGCTCCTCCGGGATGTCCAGCACGCCCACCTCCGAGGCCAGGATCAGCCGGCCGTCGTCGGTGAGATAGTACCGGCTGGGCCGCAGGCCGTTCCGGTCCAGGATGGCCCCCACCAGCTCGCCGTCGGAGAACAGGATGGACGCCGGGCCGTCCCAGGGCTCCATCATGGTGGCGTAGTAGCGGTACAGGTCCCGCTTCTTCCGCCCGATCATCTTGTCGTTCTTCCAGGGCTCGGGGATGGTGATCATCATGGCCAGGGGCAGGTCCATGCCGTTCATCACCAGAAACTCCAGGGTGTTGTCCAGCATGGCCGAGTCGGAGCCCTCACCGTTTATCACCGGGAATATCTTGTCCATGTTCTCCCGCATGACTGCGGAGCTCATGGTCTCCTCGCGGGCCAGCATGCGGTCCACGTTGCCCCGGATGGTGTTGATCTCGCCGTTGTGGAGGATGAACCGGTTGGGGTGTGCCCGCTCCCAGCTGGGGGTGGTGTTGGTGGAGAAGCGGGAGTGGACCATGGCGATGGCCGAGTCGAAGTCCTCGCTCTGCAGGTCCGGATAGAACCGGCGCAGCTGGTGGACCAGGAACATGCCCTTGTACACCACCGTCCGGCAGGAAAGGCTGGCCACGTAGGTGTTGTCGTTGCTCTGCTCGAACACCCGCCGGGCCACGTACAGCCGCCGGTCGAAGGGCAGTCCCGCCGCCACGTCTGCCGGCCGGCGGACGAAGCACTGCAGGATGTGGGGCATGCAGTCCCGTGCCTTTTTGCCCAGTATCTCCGGGCACACCGGCACCTCGCGCCAGCCCAGCAGGGTCATGCCCTCCTTCTGGAGGATGACCTCGAACATCTTTTTGGCCTGGCTGCGCTGGACCACGTTCTGGGGGAAGAAGAACATCCCCACGCCGTAGTCACGGGCGCCGCCCAGCTCGATGCCGCACGCAGCGGCTGCCTTGGAGAAGAACCGATGGGACACCTGGGTGAGGATGCCCACGCCGTCGCCGGTCTCGCCGGCGGCGTCCTGGCCGGCCCGGTGCTCCAGCTTCTCCACGATTTTCAGCGCGTCGTCCACCACGGCGCGGCTGGGCCGCCCCTTGATGTCCACCACCGCGCCGATGCCGCAGCTGTCGTGCTCAAAGCTGGACCGGTACAGCCCCTGTTTCGTTTCCATACTTGACTCCCTCCCGCCGCGTCGCGGCGCAGGTATTAATAAAACTAATCTAATGCGTAATATGACATTTTCTAATGATTATAGCGCCCTTTTGGCCCGATTGCAACGGCATTTTTTACTTTGGTATAAAATGCCTAGTCCAGGCCAAATATGCCGGAAAAAACCCGGCAAAATCGCCCATAGTGCGGCCGCCTGTTCTTAATGCGATCTTTATACCGGCAAGATAAATGCTAACGCACATTTCACACCTTTTATGGCACAATAGGATGCAATCAAGGGGGTGAGAGCCGTGCGCAGGATGGAGAGAGACCTGTCCACATCGCAGATCATCATTCTGGGCTTTATGGCCCTCATCCTGCTGGGCAGTCTTTTGCTCATGCTCCCCATTTCCACCCGTGACGGGCGCGGCGCAAACTTTTCCGACGCACTGTTCACTGCCACCTCCGCCGTGTGCGTCACCGGGCTGGTGGTGCGGGACACCGCCACCTATTGGAGCGGCTTCGGCCAGGGGGTGCTGCTGCTGCTTATCCAGATCGGCGGCATGGGAGTAGTGACGGCGGCGATGGCCATGGTCGCCCTGACCGGCAGGCGCGTGAGCCTGAAGCAGCGCACAGCCATCCAGCAGTCGCTCTCCGCCCACTCTATCAGCGGCATCGTCCGTCTGGCGGGGACCATCATCTGTGCCACAGTCGTCATTGAACTGACCGGCGCGGCGGTCATGGCCCCGGTGTTCTGCCGACGCTATGGGCTGAAAGAAGGGATATGGTACGGCCTGTTTCATGCCGTATCCGCCTTCTGCAACGCGGGCTTCGACCTGATGGGCCGGGAGGAGGCTTTTTCCTCGCTGACGTCCTTTGCCGCCCAGCCGGTCATCGATCTCACCGTCATGGCGCTCATCATAGTGGGCGGTATCGGCTTTCTCACTTGGGAGGATGTGCGGAGCCACAGTGTGCATTTGCGCCGCTACAGTATGCAGAGCAAGGTGATACTGTCCGTTACAGGACTTCTCATCGCGCTCCCTGCAGCGTACTTCTTCTTTGGCGAGTTTGTAGCTTACCCCATGCGCCAGCGGGTTTGGCTGAGCCTTTTTCAGGCGGTGACGCCCCGGACGGCGGGCTTCAACACTGTGGACCAGGCGGCCTTGAGCGGCACAGGCCAGGCCCTCACCATCGCCCTGATGCTCACCGGCGGATCACCTGGCTCCACCGCAGGCGGTATGAAGACCACGACGCTGGCGGCGCTGGCCGCCACCGCATGGGCGGTGTTCCGCCGCCGGGAGCATACGAGCCTCTTCGGGCGGCGGCTGGAGGAGGGCGCGGTGCGCACCGCCGCCACAGTGCTGGTGATGTATCTGACCCTGTTTCTCTTAGGCGGGGCGGTCATCAGCCGGGCGGAGGCGCTGCCGTTGGGGACGTGCCTTTTCGAGACAGCCTCAGCCATCGGTACGGTGGGCCTGTCTCTGGGCATCACGCCCACGCTGGGACAGCTCAGCCGGGGCATCCTCATATTTCTCATGTTCTTTGGCCGGGCGGGCGGCCTGACGCTGATCTTCGCCGCCCTGGCCGGCAGGAAGCGGGAGGC
>CANPXW010000003.1 GCA_947587025.1 uncultured Oscillospiraceae bacterium | reverse complement strand
CGCTGGGCCGAGGCCCTGCGCGAGATGAGCGGCCGTCTGGAGGAGATGCCCGGCGAGGAGGGCTACCCCGCCTACCTGGCCAGCCGCCTGGCTCAGTACTATGAGCGGGCCGGCGTGGTGGAGTGCCTGGGCTCCGACAGCCGCCAGGGCTCTATCACCGCCATCGGCGCCGTGTCGCCTCCGGGCGGCGATACCTCCGAGCCCGTCAGCCAGTCCACCATGCGCATCGTCAAGGTGTTCTGGGGCCTGGACAGCTCCCTGGCCTACGCCCGTCACTTCCCGGCCATCAACTGGCTGACCTCCTACAGCCTGTACGTGGATACCCTCAAGGACTGGTACGACAGCCAGTTCCCCGGCTTCATGGCCCTGCGGGATAAGTCCATGGCCATCCTCCAGGAGGAGGAGAGCCTCAACGAGATCGTCAAGCTGGTGGGCCGCGACAGCCTGTCCGCCGAGGACCAGATGACCCTGGAGACCGCCAAGATGCTCCGTGAGGACTTTTTGCAGCAGAACGCCTTCGTGGACGAGGACGCCTACTCCTCCTACGACAAGCAGTTCCGGCTGATGGGCCTTATCATCAAATACGACGAGCTGTGCCGCGCGGCCATGGCCAAGGGCGCGGATATGAACGCCCTGTTCGCCATCCCCGCCCGGGAGCGCATCGGCCGGGCCAAGATGGAGGCCCCCGACGCCTACGCCGAGGCATATGCCGACATCGAAGAGCAGATGCAGCAGCAGATCCAGAAGCTTACCGTGGGAGGTGAGGACCAGTGATCCGGGAATATCAGACGATCAGTGAGATAGCGAGCCCTCTGATGATGGTCAAAAACGTGGAGGGCGTCACCTACGACGAGCTGGCGGAGATCGAGCTGCCCAACGGGGAGAAGCGCCGCTGCAAGGTCCTGGAGGTAGACGGCGACGTGGCCGTGGTGCAGCTGTTCGAGAGCGCCCAGGGCATCAACCTGGCCGGCTCCAAGGTCCGTTTCCTGGGCCACCCGCTGCAGCTGGGCGTGTCTGAGGACATGCTGGGCCGGGTCTTCAACGGCATGGGCGAGCCCATCGACGGCGGCCCCGCCATCCTGCCGGAGAAGTACGAGGACATCAACGGCCTGCCCATGAACCCCTCCGCCCGCGCCTACCCAGCCGAGTTCATCCAGACCGGCGTGTCCACCATCGACGGGCTGAACACCCTGGTGCGCGGCCAGAAGCTGCCCATCTTCTCCTGCTCCGGTCTGCCCCACGCCGCCCTGGCCGCCCAGATCGCCCGTCAGGCCCGCGTGCTGGGCACCGACGAGAGCTTCGCGGTGGTCTTCGCCGCCATCGGCATCACCTTCGAGGAGTCGGAGTACTTCATCAACGACTTTAGGCGCACCGGCGCCATCGACCGCACCGTGGTCTTCTCCAACCTGGCCAACGACCCCGCCGTGGAGCGCATCTCCACCCCCCGTATGGCCCTGACGGCCGCCGAGTACCTGGCCTTCGAGAAGGACATGCACGTGCTGGTCATCCTCACCGACATCACCAACTACGCCGAGGCCCTGCGCGAGGTCTCTGCGGCCAAGAAGGAAGTGCCCGGCCGCCGCGGCTACCCCGGCTACATGTACACCGACCTGGCCACCCTGTACGAGCGGGCCGGACGGCGTATCGGCAAGAAGGGGTCCATCACCATGATCCCCATCCTGACCATGCCCGAGGACGACAAGACCCACCCCATCCCCGACCTGACCGGCTACATCACCGAGGGCCAGATCATCCTCTCCCGTGAGCTGCACCGCAAGGGCATCGTGCCCCCCGTGGACGTGCTGCCCAGCCTGACCCGTCTGAAGGACAAGGGCGTGGGCGAGGGCCGTACCCGCGAGGACCACGCCGGCACCATGAACCAGCTGTTCTCCGCCTACGCCTCCGGCAAGGAGGCCAAGGAGCTGATGACCATCCTGGGCGAGGCTGCTCTGAGCGAGACGGACAAGAAGTTCGCCCACTTTGCCGACGAGTTTGAAAAGCGCTACGTCAACCAGGGCAACCAGACCAACCGCTCCATCATCGAGACGCTGGACCTGGGCTGGGAGCTCTTAAGCCTGCTGCCCCGCAGCGAGCTGAAACGCGTCAAGGTGGAGCAGATCGAGAAGTATATGCCCAAGAAGGCCGAGGAATGAGCCGGACCCAGGTCCGGATAGCGAGGTGATCTTATGCCGAAAAGCGCTGTGACCCCCACAAGAATGGTGCTCAACCAGCTCAAGGGGCGTCTGCGCACCGCCACCCGCGGCCACAAGCTCTTAAAGGACAAGCGGGACGAGGAGATGCGCCAGTTCATGGACATCGTCCGCCGCAACAAGGAGCTGCGGGAGAAGGTGGACCAGGGCCTGTCCGAGGCCTTCGCCGCCATGAGCATGGCCAGCGCGGTGATGAGCCCGGAGATGCTGGAGCAGAGCCTGCTGTACGCCCGTCAGCGGGTGGAGCTGGGCGTGAGCCATAAGAATATCATGAGCGTGAACGTGCCGGTCTACGACTTTCAGAACCAGTCCCCGGACCAGACCGGCGAGCTGCCCTACGGCTTTGCCCAGACCAGCGGCGAGCTGGATGACGCGCTGCGCCGGCTGTTCGACGTGTTCAACGACATGCTGGAGCTGGCCCAGGTGGAGAAGACCATGCAGCTGCTGGCCGAGGACATCGAAAAGACCCGCCGGCGTGTCAACGCCCTGGAGTACGTGATGATCCCGGAGCTGCAGGAGAATATCCGCTACATCACCATGAAGCTGGCGGAAAACGAGTCCTCCACCAAGGTCCGCCTGATCAAGGTGAAGGAAATGGTCCTGCAGAACGCTCACCACTACGAGCGATAAAAGCCCGAAAGCACCGGGTCCGTGGCTTGACACGGGCCCGGTTTTCGTTTACAATGTCACAGCACGCGCCCATGTAGCTCAGCAGGATAGAGCAACCGCCTCCTAAGCGGTAGGTCGGACGTTCGAATCGTCTCATGGGTGCCACGTTGAAACGCCCCTGAAGACGATGGGGACCTGCTTGCAGATCCCTATTCGTCGGTCAGGGGCGTTTTTCTTTTGAACGGAGTATTCAACCGAAAAAGACGACCTGGATAACAGGCCGCTTTTTTGTTGTGTGATATTAGAAATCGTTGAGTACTAAACTCCACGACTCCCTTTTCACTAATACAAGACGACTTGCCCGCGAAAAATGGCTCAATATTTTTTGATTTTTGTGATTATTTTTTTCGAATGGAAAAAGAAGGAAATCAGAGAATATTTTGAATGGAAAATACAGGAAATCAGAGGCCGTCTTTGAATGGAAAATATAGGGAAAATACGGGCCTTCGGCCGCGCATCGCCCAAATTATTTTTTATTATAGTTTTCATTTTATGAGCTGTCAATGTGCGCTGTGGCATGATGGCGGCTCAAATCTATATCAGGGAGAGATCATATCATGAAACAACAGATGACCGGCCGCGCTGTATCGCTGCCGCTGCGAGACTATTCTATGCCCCAGCCGCCGTCAGAGCTACTTCACGATGTGAACGAGGCGGGCACACGGTGGCTCAGGGGCCGAAAGCTGGCTGTAAAGGACTCCACCTATATTAAAATATGAAGTCACCTGGCGCCGCCACATCGCCCCGGCACTGGGAAGCCTGCGTACCGGCGACGTCGACATGCAGGTGATAGAGGCGTTCGTCCAGAGCATGCTGGAGCAAGGCTTGGCATCCAAGACCCGCCGTGACATACTGACGGTGCTGCGCTCCATCCTGATATATGCGGCCGGCCAGGGCTGGGCGGTCTCTCCGGGCTTGTATATCCGCATCCCCAGAGAGCCGCGCAAACTGATACGGGTGCTGTCCCGTGAAGAGCAGGATCGTCTCGTATCCTTTCTGCGCCGGGACATGGACTGCTGTAAGTTCGGCACGCTGCTGGCGCTGCTGACCGGTATGCGCCTGGGAGAGCTGTGCGCCCTGCGGTGGGGCAACATCTATATGGAGCAGCGTGTCATCTTCATCGACGCCACCATGCAGCGGCTGCGGGTGCTGGACGGTGACGGCGGCAGCAGGACCCATGTGGTCGTGGGCAGTCCTAAAAGCGACGCCGCCGTGCGGGCCATACCCATGTCCGAGAGTGTGTCGGATCTGTGCCGGCAGATGGAGGGCTGCGGGCCGGACTGCTACGTCCTCACCGGCACGGAGCGGTATATGGAGCCAAGAGTGGTCCAGCTGCGGATAAAAAAGTTCGCGGACCTCTGCGGCCTGGAGGGGGTGCACTTCCACACCCTGCGGCACACCTTTGCCACCCGGAGCGTGGAGGTGGGCTTTGAGCTGAAAAGCCTCAGCGAGGTGTTGGGTCATTCCGATACCTCCATCACCCTGAACCGATATGTGCACGCATCTATGGACCTGAAGCGCAGCAATATGAACAAGCTGTCCCAGGCAGGGCTCTGAGCGACGCAGGAGCCACAGGCGGGGAGGACCGGAGAGCCGGTCCTCCCCGCTTTTTCGTGGAGTTTAGTACTCTATGAAACATCGAGGAGGAAAAACGATGGAGAATATGATGAGAAAGGTCGAGCGGATGGCCCGTGGAAATGCCAAGCGCCGGCTTTGGCAGCGTGTGGTGGCCGTCCCCGCAGCGATCGTGGTGTTCGTCACCACCTACGCGCTGATCCTCCCCGCTATCGCCATGGAGCGCGACACCTACTGCGGGCTGGAGGCCCACCAGCACACCGACGAGTGCTACACGGCCCAGCTGGCCTGCGGCTATGAGGAAGGCCAGGTCCTGCAGAGCGCCCAGGCCGTCATCGGGCTGGCCTGCACCGCTGCGGCCCACCAGCACACCGCTGACTGCTATGACGAGGCCGGCAGCGTGATCTGCGGCTACGCCGACTTCCTGGCGCACATGCACACCGCCGACTGCTACGACGAGAGCGGCGCGCTGGTCTGCCCCCTGCCCCAGGTGGAGCCCCACACCCATGACGAGAACTGCTACGTGGAGGAGCTGGTGAACGTGTGCGGGCTGCCCGAGAGCGAGGGCCACACCCACTCCGACGCCTGCTACGCCACCGAACTGGTCACCGAGCTGACCTGCACCGAGCCCGAGAGCATGGGCCACACCCACACCGACGCCTGCTGGGCCAACGTGGAGACCATGGAGCTGACCTGCGGCCAGAGCGAGAGCGAGGGCCACACCCACTCCGACGCCTGCTTCATCACCGAGAAGCGGCTGGTGTGCTCCAAGCCCGAGGTCATCCTGCACACCCACACCGACGACTGCTACACCACCACCGTCCTGGAGGACGGCACCGAGATCACCGAGCGCACCTGCGGCATGACCGAGGTCAACGAGCACATCCACACCGCCGACTGCTTCTATACCTACGAGCAGACCATCGAGCGGCCCCACCAGCACACCGACCTGTGCTACCTGATGACCCTGACCTGCACGAAGCCCGAGCATGAGCACAGCGAGGCCTGCTACGTGGCCCCCGAGACCGCTGAGACCGAGGCCGCTGAGACCGAGACCGCTGCCGACGAGGCTGTGGCCGATGAGACCGAGATCGCGGAGATCGACGACGGCATCGTCCAGATCGAGGACGACCTGGTCCAGATCGCCGAGGACGGCGTTCCCCACTTCGCGATGCCCGTGCTGGTGTGCGGCATGAGCGAACACGAGCACAGCACCAACTGCATGGACGAGAACATGAACTACGTGTGCGGCGTGGCTCCCCACACCCACACCGGCGAGTGCTACGCCATCCCCGGCCTGGACGGGGTGAGCCCCATCCTGGTGTGCGGCATGAGCGAGCACTTCCACACCGAGGCCTGCTACAACGAGGCCGGCGAGCTTGCCTGCGGCGAGCAGGAGCACCTGCACGACGTGGCCTGCTTCCAGCTGCCCGAGGGCGTTGAGGACCCGGACGAGGCCCAGGTCCAGGCGGCCAGCCTGCGGCAGAAGACCTTCGAGAACGACGACGTGGTCGTCACCGCCTCCTACGGCCCCGAGGCCGGCCTGCCGGAGGACGCCCGGCTCATCGCCTACAAAGTCACCGCCGAGAGCGACCCGGAGCGTTACGCCGAGCGCCTGGCCCAGGCTTCCGCGAAGCTGGATGAGAGCGAACTGACTGCCGGCCAGATGGTCGTCTATAACATCGGCTTCTTCGACGAGCACAACTGCGAGATCGAGCCGCTGACCGAGGTCCAGGTGGAAGTGCAGTTCAAGGACAGCGATGGCTTCGCGGTGGACAACACCGCCGCCGTGCTCCACTTCGACGGCGAGAGCGTTGAGATGCTGGACGCCGACTCCGACGTGGAGAACAACTCGGCCACCTTCTCCGGCAACTTCTAATATGGGCAAATGCCCTTGTTATTAAAGAGAAAGCAGAAAATTTTTTGAGGAAGGGAAACCAAAGTATGAGAAGCATCAAGAAACTGCTCAGCATCGTGATGGTGCTGACCCTGGTCCTGAGCCTGGGCGCGAGCGCTTTCGCGGCTGGACTGGTCCCAGGACTGAGCGAAAACGTCAGGACGACTATCACGGTCAAAGAGAGTGACGGAAGCTCGACCGGCGGCGTATACGCTGCCTATCAGCTGATGACGCTGACCACTTCCGAGGACAACGAGCATTTCTCCTATACCGTGGATCCCGATTACAGTGCTGCCATGCAGGAAGCTGCCGGGGTGGGCTCAGACGAGGCCGTCATCAAGTACCTTGAGGAGCACAGCTCTGACGCCGACGCTGTCCGCAAGTTCGCGGACGCGGTGTACGAGGCCATCAAGGGCATGCCTACTGACATCACAGCTGCCGGGAACGTATTTGAAAATGTTGAGCAGGGCTACTACCTGATCGTCGAGACCACGGCCGCCGCTGACGGGGAAGGCGTTGGCGTGAAGTCCCTGGTCATGCTGGACACCGCCGGCCGCGCCGCCGTTGACGTGACCACCAAGGAGGAGAAACCCTCCTCCGAGAAGAAGGTCAAGGACGTGAACGACTCCGCCGCTGACAGTGAGACTGGCTGGCAGGACAGCGCCGACTACGACATCGGCGACGACGTTCCCTTCCAGCTGACGGCCACCATCCCCGCCGGCACCACCTCTTCCTATAAGAGCTATAAGCTGGCCTTCCACGATAAGGAGAGCAAAGGCCTGTCCTTCAACAATGACGTTGTTGTCAAGCTCAACGGCAAGGAGGTTGATAAGAGCGCTTACTCCGTGAGCGTTCCTGGCGCCGATGGCTGCACCTTCGATGTGACGTTCACTGACATCAAGAGCATCGCCGGTTTCAATGCGGCTGACCTTAACACGATCACGGTGGAGTACACCTCCAAGCTGCTGGACAGCGCCGTTATCGGCGGCGTCGGCAACCCCAACGAGATGCACATCGAGTACAGCAACAACCCCTATGAGGAAGGCACCGGCAAGACCCCTGAAGACAAGGTCGTGGTCTTCACCTTTGACCTGGACGTGAACAAGGTCGACGGCAACGGCAAGCCCCTGACCGGCGCTGCGTTCGCGCTGTACAAGAAGGTGGCCCCCGACACCGATGGCGCTGTCGCTTTGGACGAGAAGGGCAAGCAGCTTGGCGAGGACGCCGAAGGAGCCGTGAAGGAGTGGCTGCCTGTGCCCCTGGAGCAGAAGACGCTGAAAAATGAGAAGGGCGAAGCCGAGAATGCCAAGTTCTACGGCAAGGGCCTGGACGACGGCGACTACAAGCTGGTCGAGACCAAGGCGCCCGACGGCTACAACGCCATCGACCCGAAGGACTTCACCGTCAGCGCTGAGCATGACGTAGAGTCTGACGCTCCGGAGCTGACCGGTGTGACCGGCACCGAGGGCTTCAGCTTCACCCTGGAACCCGCTGAGGGCACGGCCATGGGCCAGACCAATATCGAGAACCTGACCGGCATGGAGCTGCCCAGCACCGGCGGCATCGGCACCACGATCTTCTACGTGGCCGGCGCCATCCTGGTGGCCGCAGCGGTCATCCTGCTGGTGACGAAGAGGCGCGTCAACGGCGCGGAGAAGTAAACGAAACAGACCTTGCGGGCGGAGCCACCCAGCTCCGCCCCAAGGAGTTCCCGCTGGCCGGGCGCGGCGTCGGAACGTCAGCCCGGCCGACAGCAGCAAGGAGAACCCTGCATATGCGCAAACGGTCGTCAACGATCATCTTAATACTCGTTTTGCTCGCAGGGCTGTCCTTACTGCTGTATCCCACAGTGTCAGACTGGTGGAACCAGTACCATCAATCCCGCGCCATCGCCGGCTACACCGAGGCGGTGGAGTCGATGACAGATGAGGCTTACAGGGAAATGTGGGCTGAGGCGGAGGCCTACAACGACCTGCTGGCCCGGAAAGATAACCGATACATCTCCGACGAGGCGGAGCACCAGCAGTACGTCAGCACGCTGGACGTGACCGGCACGGGCATCATGGGCTACATCGAGATACCGTCCATCGACGTATCGCTGCCCATCTACCACGGCACGGACGAGACGGTGCTGCAGATCGCGGCGGGACACATCGAGGGCACCAGCCTGCCGGTAGGCGGCCGGGGCCAGCACTGTGTGCTATCCGGGCACCGGGGCCTGCCGTCCGCCCGGCTGTTCACGGACCTGGACAAGATGGCGCTGGGGGACGTGTTTATGCTGGAGGTGCTGGACCGGACGCTGACCTACCAGGTGGACCAGATCGTGATCGTGGAGCCGGAGAAGTTAAACGACCTGGCGATGGAGCCCGGCCGGGACTACTGCACGCTGGTGACATGCACGCCCTACGGGGTCAACTCCCACCGGCTGTTGATACGGGGCGAGCGGATAGGCGATCTGCCGGAGGAGCGGGAGCTTGTAGTGCCGGAGGATGCGGAGCAGATCGAGCCGCTGCTTGTGGCGGGCGGTCTGGCGCTGCCGGTGCTGCTGGTGATGCTGGTGCGTATTTTGTTCCCGAAGCAGAAAAGAAGTTGAGGAGAGACGGGGAGGATGATGGGAATGACCCGAACCAAGAGAGCGATAGCGATGGCGGCGGCGATGGTGCTGACGCTTGCGCTGGCGGTACCGGCGCTGGCCCTGGGCGAGATCGACGCGGCCCAGCCGGGAAGCATCATCGTGAAGCTGCAGGAGGGCGAGGACAACGCCGCCTTCCGGGAGGACTTGGCGGATGCGAAGGTCGGCGTCCAGGTGTATCAGGTGGCGACGGTGAACCGGTCCGGCGCGTTCGGCCTGACGGACGAGTTCAAAGACCTGCAGGAGAACGAATACTGGCGGGGCGGTATCCTCACCAACAGCGCGGATGTGGGCAGCGATACCCAGATAGTGGAGCTGCTGAAAGCGGCGCTGGCGCTGGTGCAGCCGGCGGAGCCAACAGAGGGAGAGCCTCCTGCGGAGCCGGCTGTCGAGCCGCTGCTGGAGACTGAGGCGGCGGCGAACGGCGGGAAGATCGAGCTGCCGGAGGGCTATAGCCAGGGCCTGTTCCTGGTGATACCGGAGAAGGCAGAGACCGCGCTGTGGGCGTACGAGTTCAATCCGGCGCTGCTGGCGGTGCCATCCATCCAGCGGGCCACGGCGGAGAACGGCCTGGACGGGGATCGGTGGCAGTACCAGGTGCCGATGTATCTCAAGGGCGACCGTGAGCGGCGTCTGACGGACATCGTGATCGAGAAATCCCTGCCGGAGTATAACGCCACCCTGGGCCAGACGACCTTCGTCTTCGAGGTGACGGCTGATATAGACGGCGACGTGGTCTACAGAAACGTGGTGAGCCTGACGCTCGGCGGACCGGGCACCCAGAGCACGACGGTGAGCGGCATCCCGGTGGGGGCGCACGTGACGGTGACAGAGGTGCATTCCGGCGGAAGCTACGAGCCCAAGGACGGCAAAGTGACCGTGGAGATCAAAGAGCTGCCGATGCCGGCGGAGGGGGACTATAACCGCGTGCCCTTCACCAACACCTACACGAACGAGCGTATCCCGGACGGGTCGGTGGTGAACCGGTACGTGTACGACGGGACCGGCTGGGTCTATGAGGGGGAGAAAGATCGATGAGAGGACACAAATGGCTCAACAGGGCGGTGCTGCCGGTATTGGCGGCGGCGCTGGTGCTGGGCGCTTCGGCGGGAGCCGCATACAGCTACTTCACCACCTATGTGACGGCCCAGGGCGGGTATACGCTGCAGCTGTACGATGTGCGGACCATCCCCCACGAGCACGTGGAGGGAAGCGTGAAGAGCATCACGGTGGAGAACACCGGCGAGGTCGAGTGCTGGGTGCGGGCGAAGGCGATCGCGCCTGCGGGCGTGGAGATAAGCTACGACGGCGAGGGCTGGAAGCTCAACGAGGCGGACGGCTGGTATTACTACGGGACCCCCATCCAGCCGAAAGACGTCACGCCGGTGCTGAAGGCGAGCATCGCGATGCCCACAGGCGAGGACGAGCTGCACCCTATCGAGCCTGGCACGGAGCTGAACGTGGTCGTGGTGACGGAGAGCACGAAGGTGCTGTACGACGACGCGGGCATGCCCTATGCGGACTGGACGCTGACAGCGAAGGAGGGCTGAGAGGATGAAACACGCAAAAGGCGGATTTCTGACCATCGCCCTGTTCGCGGCGGCGGCCACACTGCTTTGCTTCAGCGCGGTGGGCAGCTCCCAGGCAGCGCTGCAGTATACTTCAAAGCTATATAAGGCGCAGGTGCAGATGCAGGACATCGGCGTGACGCTGCTGGAGAACGGCGAGCCGGTGAGCAGCCGTGATTACCTGGGCAGCAACGACGAGTGGTCCGGCGGCAACGGCGTGCTGGTGGCGAAGATGCTCGATACCGGCAAGGACGGCACACCGGAGGGGCTGAAGCTGGGCCGCGCCTATAGGGAGGAGCTGGCGGTACGCAACTCCGGCACCATCGACGAGTACGTGCGGGTGACCATCTACCGGTACTGGGCGGATGGCAGCGGAAAGAAGATCCCGAGCCTGAATTCAGGCTTGATCAAGCTGCACCTGACACTGGGAGACGACTGGTACGAGGACGAGAGCTCCCGGACAGAGGAACGGACGGTGCTGTATTACAGGCCCATTCTGGCATCCGGCGACACGACGCCGGCGTTCTCGGACACGCTGGAGATAGACGACGAGGGCATCGAGGCGGAGGTCACCAAGGAATACAGCACCAACGAGGCAGGCGAAACGGTCATCACGACGACGTACACCTACAACGGCTGTCAGTTCGTTCTGCGGGCGGACGTGGACGCGGTGCAGACCAACAACGCGTCGGACGCGAAAATGAGCGCCTGGGGCACTCTGGGCTGAGGAGGACTGGACCATGAAGCGGTTTTTGAGTATGGCGATGGCGTTGGTCCTGGCGGCGGCTCTGGGGACGACGGCGTATGCAGAATCGTGGACCGGCGGAGATTGGCATGTGACGTTCACGTCGGACGAGAGGATGTACGACGACATGCAGTTCGACGACTTCGGCATGGTGGATGCGCTCAACGGGCTGCAGCCGGGTGACGATGCCACGTTCTATATGGAGCTGAGCAACGACAACGCGGCCACCACGGACTGGTACATGTCCAACCAGGTGCTGCAGAGTCTGGAGGCCACTGAGGGGCAGTACATGGCCAGCGGCGGCGCATACAGCTACGATCTGCGATACGTGGGCCCGGATGGGCATGAGGATGTGCTGTATACCAGCTCCCGCGTAGGCGGCGAGGACAAGGCGCAGAGGATAAACGGCGAGGACCGGGAAGGCCTGAACGAGGCGACTATCTCCCTGGAGGATATGTTCTATCTGGACACCCTGAAGCAGGGGGAGAAGGGGAAGGTCACACTGCGGGTGGCGCTGGACGGCGAGACCCAGGGCAATACCTATCAGGACACCCTGGCGCAGCTGCAGATGAACTTCGCGGTGGAGCTGCACCGGACCACGCCTGGCCGCAACGACATCACCTGGCGGGCCGTGCGCACCGGCGATGAGACGAATCTGCTGCTGTGGAGCGGCGTGATGCTGGGCTGCGGTATCGCGGCGCTGGTGCTGGGCGTCGTGGCGCTGCGGCGAAACAAGAAGTACAAGGAGGAGAACGGGGATGAATAAAGGCGCAAAGCGGCTCGTCAGCGTTCTTCTGGCGGTGCTGGTGCTGGCGGCGCTGGGCGCCGGCGCCCTGGCGGAGGGCGATACCTATACGGTGCGTCTGTTCGCGGGCAGCGGCGGCCTGGATACGGAGGCGGGGCAGGCGGCGACGTTCGCTGACGGCTCCTACGTGATGACCGTGCAGTGCAGCTATGGCGACCCGTTCCCGTTCTCTGTGGACGGACTGAACGAGAGCATGACGTATGACGGGAAGTACTACGTCAAGTGCATCCGTCCCAGCGGCCATGACAACAACACCGTGGAGTCCACGCCGCTGACGGTGACGGGGGACGCGGATTACGTGGTGGCCTACGGTATACGGGGACAGCTGGTGCCCTATACCGTGCGATACGTGATAGAAGGCACGGAGACTGATCTTGCGCCCAGACAGACCTTTTATGGCAATGTGGGCGATAAGCCGGTCGTCTCTTATATCTACATCGACGGCTACGAGCCCCAGGCGTACAACATTACCTGGACGCTTACGGAGTCGAACCCGATCGTCAAATTTGAGTACACCCCAGTGGTGACAGCGACCCCGGAGCCGGCGGCGCAGCCCACGCCCTACGTGTACACCGAGGGCGCGGCGGAGGAGCCCGAGGCCCCGGTGACCGAGGAGATAGGCGGCGGCGCGGCACCCGCCGGCGGCGGTGAGGCCGTCGTGCCGGCAGAGGAGCCTGCGGCTGCGCCGGAGGCCCAGCCGGAGACCGCGAACATCGAGGACGAGCAGACCCCGCTGGACCAGGGCCCTGCGGAGATCATCGACCTGGACGAAACGCCCGCAGGCGGCACCCCCCATATCAGGCAGAAACCCAAGACCGAGCTGCAGCAGGCGCGGGACAAGGTGCGGTCGGATCTCTATGTGGCCGTGGGCCTGCTGGGCGCGATCCTCATCGTGATCGCGGCGCTGGCGGTGACAATGGTCAGGAAAAAACGTGCAAAGCAGTAAACAGTAAAAAATAAACGGCAAAGGAGGTCGAAAAAGAATCGGATCATCCGTCCCCACGGGGAGTATGGCGTACGCAAAGGCGGAAGCGGCGTCAGGGGATGCGATGTGTTCCACGGCGGCTCGGAAACGAGAAAAAATACCCACCGAACGGTGGAGAACAACGCGGCCGCAGGTGAGTTTATCACCAAGGCGACGCGAACGCGGGGAAGGACGTAAGCCCTGGCCCCTACGCGCACCTGCTGGAGCGGGTGAAGCGCAGTGTGCCCATGCGGGCGCACTGCCACGGCGGTACCGCTCCTGACCGTGGGCAAACGCCTGCGGCGCGTAGAAAGGGAGCCATAAAAATGGCAGTAAAGGATCGGAGAGGAGAAAGGTATGGTCGGCTGACCTGTATCGAGCCGACACAGGAGAGAGGGGAGAACGGTTCCGTGATATGGCGGTGCCGGTGCGATTGCGGCAGGGAATGCATGGCCAGCGGCTCACAGCTGAGCCGCGGATACAAGAAAAGCTGCGGCTGCATGCGCCAGCCGCTCCGTTTAGACTTGACGGGCCAGCGTTTCGGCTCTTTGGTAGTGGAGGAGTACGCCGGCCAGCAGGATAATCACCAGTACTGGCGCTGTAAGTGCGACTGCGGAAAGCAGACGCTGGCGCTGCAAAAGAATCTGCTGAACGGACACACCAAGAGCTGTGGCTGTCTGCAAAGGCAGATGTACAAGGACAATCTGCGCCTGGTGGACGGCACGTCCGTGACGCTGATCGAAAACCGCATGCAGACGCCTATCGCGTCCAACACCAGCGGCTACAACGGTGTGTATTGGAACGAAAGAACGAGGCGCTGGCGGGCGCAGATCACCTTCAAGGGCAAGACCTACTACCTGGGCTCTTATAAGGACATCCAGGACGCGGTGAAGGCCCGGCAAAGGGGCGAGGAGATCTATGACAGCTTCCTGGAGTGGTATTACGAGCAGCACAAAAGACCCGTCACATCGTGAGCGCGGCGGGTCCGCAGGAAAAACGGACTTGAAGACAGGGGAGCTTCAATAAGTGTTTTTGGAAAGGGTTTTGGAGGTGGCATGATGAATCTCACAAGAATGAAGGACGCCGCGAAAAAAGCGTTTTGCGGGCAGGGCGGAGGCTCTGTCCTGCTGCGGCGTTTTGGCGCGCTGGTGCTGGCGCTGTGCCTGCTGGCGGCGATCCCCATGGACGCTGCCGCCGACGGGCCGGCTCCGGCAGAGGCCACCTCTGAGCCTGCGCCCATCGGCGGGAGCAATGGCGATCTGGCGTTTGTGAGCGGCATCACCAGCAGCGCCGATGAAAAGGACCGGACCGATCTGCGGAATTTCCTTACCGGTCTGACTATCACGGACAGCGAGGGGAAAACGGTCGAGCCGGAAGGCGGCACCCTCTATGTGGGCGAGAAGTATACGATACATCTGCAGTTCGGAGAGAGAGGTCAGCAGTCTCTTCAATTCGACGACGAGTCGGATACGCTCACCTATCAGATCCCGAAGGCCTTCAAGATCGACCCCGTTAAGGACAAGGAGCTGAGGGTCGAGGTCGACGGTAAGGAGGTATTGCTCGGCTATTATTCCATCGACGACGAGGGAAAGCTCACGCTTTCGCTGACCCCGGAAGGCAAGGAAATGCTCAAGAATACATCAGCCCTTTCGTTTGCCTTTGACATGTCCGCCGAGGCCGTTCCCCTGACGGACTCCGGCGACGGCACGGTCGACTTCGGCGGTGCGGGCGAGAGTTTCCGCTTCGAGATCGTGGACCAGCCGCTGGTCGACGTGACCAAAGAGGGCAAGTATGCCGAACTGGGCAGAGAGGGCGGCGAGCTGAGCTATACCGTGACCACCAAGGTGAAGCACGGCCAGGTCAAGGACGTGGTCCTCACCGACGAGTTCACCCCGCCCCAGAGCGACGCCTTTGTCCTGGATGGCGGGCCCGAGAACGTCACCGTCACGTTCAAGCGGAAGAATGCGGCGGGCGAGGAAGAGAGCATCGAGCTGACCTCCCCTGAAGACTATGAGCTGGTGCAGGTGCCGGACTCTGATAACCCCGGAAAAAAGACCTTCCAGGTCAAGCTGAAGGGCGATTACGCGAACATGCAGGAGGGCGACGAGGTCTCCGTCACCTACGATTATGCCGTGGGTTACAATGAGAAGAGCTCTACCGGAAAACTGTGGGCCGAGGTGAAGAACGAGGCCACGGTCAACGGCAAGATGGTGACAGAGGGACCTGAAGACCCGGAAGATCCGCCCAAAGAGCAAGAGTTCACGGAGAAGGACAAAAACAGCGTCGAGATGCGGGTGACGCCTCCCGGCAAGGGCATCGTGAGCAAGGACCAGAGTTATAGCGAATACACGAAAACGCTGCACTATACCCTCTATACGACCGTGCCGGCGGGCACATGGGCGCCGCTGTATATCTTTGACGATATGGTCGTGAAGTACCAGGGCGAGAAGTGGTATCTGCCGGAGTTCAAGGCGGACGGCACCGGCCGGGTCAAAAATCTCCAGGTCCATGCGGCGGACCTGCCGGATGGCTGGTTCGACGGTTTGGATGACAGTGCCAACGACGCCGAGAAGTTTGCGAGACTGGAGGAGACCATAAAGGCGGCGAAAGCGAGCGAGCCTCTGAAAGGCTACCAGCTGGAGGGCGGTGATTTTGACTGGAACTGGCCTGACCTTCTGGCTGGCTATAACTCTAAGAGTGTGGAAGAATACGTCGCCCGGTTGGGAGGGCAGAACCTGAATATCGTTTTCGGCTATCAGGGGTGGAAGCAGCCTAATCATGGAGAGTGGGGCAGCTGGAAGTACGAGAATGACCGGCTGATCGTCACGGAGTACGACCTGGTCATGTCTGAGAAGGCCGGGAGGACGGTCACGCTCGTAAAGATGGGAGACCCGGACACAACGATCCAGGTGTCCCCGGACGACGTGCTGCTGGCGGGCATCACGAACAACGTCTACCTGCGCTACGGCCCCTATTACCCCGGATACAAGGTGTATTTCAACAACGCCGACGAGATCAACAAGTCCGGCGAGGTGAGGAAAAACGGCAAGGACGTCTACATCGACTACACCGTCACCATGAATGCGACGGATGAGACGGTCAATCAGTATTTCCAGGATATAAAAACGGACTGGTACAATCAAGCCGGTATATATAAGTGGAACAACTCCAAAATGTGGGCGGACAGCATGCAGGCGGTATTCTATGACAAACTGCCCGATGGCTGGGAGTATGAGCCCGGGAGCCTGTGGGTGAAGACGCGTGACAAGGATGGTCTCGAGCAGACTTTCCCCTACAACGAGGAAAAATTTGGTGTTTCCCCCTTGGTAGAAGAGGGCAGAGCGATTTCCGCGCCGCTGGTTTTCTTCTATAATGAAGCCGGGACCGGATATAATAATAAAAACTTTGAGTTCTTCAATGCATTTTCTGTTAATTTGGCAGAGATGACCTTTACCTACACGCTGAAGGCCACTTCGGAGTGGCTGGCGGCGCACAGCCGTGACGATGACGGCGTTGTGGTGACGAACTATGCCGCGATCAGTGACAGAGAAGAGACAGGGCGCTGGGACACGAGCAACGAGGAGTTATACTTCCCCGACAAGCTTACCAAGGAGGCAAAGCAGGTAGAGGAGGGCGGCAATCTGCTGCAGTTCACCCTGGACATCAATCCGGAGGGAAGAAAGTTCGTCCAGGATGGCTTTGACGAGGCGCAGAGCTATCTGTTCGTGACGGACAAAAGCGAGAATCTGCAGGTCATGGAGGATACCATCCAGGTGCTCGACGCCCAGAGCAATGAGCCGCTCAATGGCGTCGGAAGACAGGACCGGGAGCAGATCGTCAGGAACAACAGTTGGGGCGAGAACGACTGGGGGACGCTTCCCCCGGACGAGGAGGGCCAGTTCAAGCTGGTCATCCCCAACGGCAGACATCTGATCGTCACCTATCAGGCGGTCATCACTGTGTCGGGGGACAACGTGCAGGTGTCCAACGCGGCCGGCATCGAGGGCGTAGAGCGCTCCAAGAGCAATTACAATGGGTCCCTGCAGGTCCAGGACATCAAGACCGAAGGCTCCGCCCACCAGTATTCGCTCAACTTCATAAAGGCGGACGGGGATACCGGCGAAGGGCTGGCAGGAGCGGGATTCAAGTTCTATGTCGTGCTGAAAGAGGACTCCCGATTCAACGAGTACACCGATAAGATCAAGAACTTCGTGATAGACGGTGTGAATTACCGTGGCTATTCGGCTGATGAATGGGCCTTCACCACAGGGGAAGGGGGCCGCTTTGCGATCACAAAGGATATGAACTGGCTGGAGCCGGGCAGCTATTACATCCTGGAGGAGACGGATGCGCCTGAGGGCTATATGAAGCTGGAAGAGCCCATCCTGTTCTATTTCGGGCTGGCGAACGATGAGGAGGCGGAAACGCATCCCGGCGCGAAGCTGGCCATCCCCAACGGCAGCCTGACGGTGGAGAACACGCCCATCCAGGCCCTGCGCGTTGTGAAAAAGGGAAGCGCCGGCGAGGACCCCTTCCCGCTGGAGGGCGCACAGTTCCAGCTCTGCGAGGCGGTGGAGAACGGTGAGGGCGCCTACGTCCCGGCGGACGGCGGAAAGAGCTATACCGGCCAGTCCAAGGGCGAGCAGGGAAGCGTCCGGTGGGACGGCAGCGGAGAAGAGCTGAAGCTGACGCCGGACAAGTACTACATCCTGACCGAGACGAAAGCCCCCGACGGATACATCCTGGTGGACGGGCAGATCGTGCTCTACATGACGAAGGACGGCAAGCTCCAGGTGGTGAGCGCGCCGGAGGGCGTGACCTATCCGGTGGGGCCTACCAGCGAGCCGGTGTTCGAGATCGCTGTGACCGACCCCAGCAGCTATGAGCTGCCGGAGTCCGGCGGCGCAGGCACGATGATGCTGTACGCGCTGGGCGGCGCGCTGGTCCTCTCCGCAGCCATAGCCCTGGTATGCGACGGCCGCCGCAGAAAGGCCAGAGGCTGAAAACGCATAAGAAAACATCAGGAGGGCACGCCTCGCGGCGCGCCCTCTCTGTATCAATGCAAACCAAAACACAGTGGCAAAAAACACCGGAGCAAAGTTTCCTTTACTCCGGTGTTGGCACGGCATGAGGGATTCGAACCCCCGGCCTTCTGGTCCGTAGCCAGACGCTCTATCCAGCTGAGCTAATGCCGCATGTGCTCAAGTATGATAGCATAAGCCCGGCCGGATTGCAAGGGGTTTTTGAAACTTTTTACAGCCCCAGCGTGCCCGCGATGCTGTCCATCACATCGCCCATGGATTTGATGGTCTTGCCGATGTTCATTTTCTTTTTCTTCGGCGTGACCGCCATGCCTACCACGGACCCGACCATCAGGCCGACGCCCATGCCCTTGACAAACGACATATTATTCATGCTTTACCCCTCTTTCCTGGCTAGTATTTCCCGCGAAACCGTGTTATATTTAATGCGGAAAAACTTTTTTGAGGAGCATGCCATGATCATCAGCATATTGGCCGTGGGCGACGTGTGCGGCGCGCCGGGGCTGACGTTTCTGGAAAAGCGGCTCAAGGCCGTGCGCAAGCAGCTGGGCATATCCTTCGTGGTGGTCAACGGGGAGAACGCCAACGTGGTGGGCGTCACGCCGGAGCAGTGCGACCGCATTCTGAACGCCGGCGCGGACGTGATCACCCTGGGCAACCATACCTGGACCCGCTGGGAGCTGAAGCCCTACCTGGCCGACAACGTGCACGTGCTGCGGCCCATCAACTACGCCCCCCAGTGCCCCGGCCGGGGCTTCGGGGTCTACCGCACCCCCTTTGGGGAGATATGTGTCATCAACGCCCTGGGCCGGTTCACTCTGGACACCAACACGGACAATCCCTTCGTGGAGGTGGACGTGCTGCTCAAGGAGCTGGACCCGCTGCCGAGGATGATATTGGTGGATATGCACGCCGAGGCCACCAGCGAGCGGCTCGGTATGGGCTGGTTCCTGGACGGCCGGGTCAGCGCCGTATGGGGCACCCACACCCACGTGCAGACCTCCGACGCCTGCGTGCTGCCCCAGGGCACCGGCTATATCAGTGACCTGGGCATGACCGGCGCTTCCCACAGCGTGCTGGGCATCGACGTGACCCAGTCGGTGAACAAGTTTTTGGGCGACCCGCCCATGCGCTATAAGTCCGGCGACGGGGATGGGAAGATGGAGTGCTGTCTGTTCGACATCGACACCGAGACCGGCCGGTGCGTGAAAGCGGAGGCGATGAGGATCGTATGATACGGATATTACATGCCGCAGACCTGCATCTGGACTCTCCCTTCCAGGGGCTGAGCCGGGAAAAGGCGGTCCAGCGCCGGGGCGAGCAGCGCCAGCTGCTGCGGCGCATCGCGGACCTGGCCGCCCGGGAGAAGGCGGACCTGGTGCTGCTGGCGGGGGACCTGTTCGACGCGGACGAGCCCTATTCCGAGACCACCCGCCTGCTGGAGCAGGTGCTGCCCGCCATGGGCGCGCCGGTGTTCGTCGCCCCGGGCAACCACGACTGGTACGGCCCCCGGTCCCCCTGGGCCCGGATGGACCTGGGCAGGAACGTGCACGTGTTCGCAAGCGAGGCCGTGGAGTGCGTGCCGCTGCCGGCGCTGGGCGTGCGGGTATGGGGCGCGGCCTTCAGCGGCAAGCACAGAAAGCCGCCGCTGGCGGGCTTTCACGCGGAAAAAGAGGAGGGCGTCACGGACGTGATGGTCCTGCACGGCGAGGTGGGCGTGCCCGGCTCCCCCTACGGGGCCATATCCGAGGCGGACATCGCCGGCAGCGGGATGGATTACATCGCCCTGGGCCACGTGCACGCCTGCGGCGGCCTGCGGCAGGCGGGGGACACATTCTACGCCTGGCCGGGCTGCCCGGAGGGCCGGGGCTTCGACGAGACCGGCGTGAAGGGCGTGCTGCTGGTGGAGCTGGACGGCGACGAGTGCCGTGCCCGCGCTGTTCCCCTGGGCGGCCGGCGGTACGAGGCCCTCGCCGTGGACCTGACCGACAGCGCCGACCACGTCAGGAGCGTGCTGGACGCAGTGGGCCGGGACGCGTCGCGGGACGTGTACCGGGTGACGCTCACCGGCCAGCCGGAACGCAGTCCGGACCTGGCGGCCATCCGGGGCGCGCTGGAGGGGCGCTTTTTCGCCCTGGAGCTGCGGGACGAGACCCGGCTGCGCAAGGACGTGTGGGACGGCCGGGAGGTGCTGAGCCTGCGGGGGATATTCCTGGCCGGGCTGTGGAAGAAATACGAGGCCGCCCAGTCCGACGCCGAGCGGGCCCAGATCGAGCTGGCCGCCCGGTACGGCCTGGCCGCCATGGAGAACGGCGAGGAGCCGCCCCTGGCGTAGGCCGGCAGACTTGGTGCCCCGCTGCCTCGGCGCGTTCTGGTTTTCTTTCAATGCCGCGTTTCGTATGATGACCTTCTTTACCTCCCTCGTCAGAGGGAGGTATATTTTTACCGCTGACTGGAGGGCGATCTTTTCGTTCCCACTTGACCGGGGCGGGGAATTGTGCTATGCTCTATCCCGCCAAGAGAAAACTGAATATGGAGCCAAAAGGAGAAAAAACGCTATGAAAAAACGCATTCTCACTCTTGCGCTGACGCTCGCTATGGCGGCGGCACTCTTTATCGGAGGCGGCCAGTCGGTATGGGCGGCAGATGGCTCCGCCGGAGATGCCGAGCTCACCGTCGGCATCGCCTCAGACCTGGACAGCAGTCTTGACCCGCACGTATCTTCGTCGTTGGCAGGAACCAGAGAAGTCCTATTCAACATCTATGAAGGGCTGACCAAGCCCGATACCCAAGGAGATCTCGTCCCCGCCGTCGCCGAAAGCTACACCGTCAATGAGACCGCAGACGAATACACCTTCACCCTGCGTGAGGGCGTGCGGTTCCACAACGGACAGCAGGTCACGGTCGGGGACGTTGTGTATTCCCTGACCCGTGCGGCAGGTCTTGAGACCGGCGAGCCCCTGATGGCCACTCTGGCGGGCGTCGCCAGTGTGGAAGCCACCGACGACCGGACCGTGGTCGTCACCCTCTCCGCGCCGGACGCGGAGTTCCTCGCGTACACCACCGCTGCCATCATCCCGGAGGGCAGCGACCCCGCCGACGGCATCGTCGGCACGGGACCGTTCAAATACGTCTCCCGCTCGCCCCAGGAGAACATCGTCATGGAGCGCTTCGACGATTACTGGGGGGAGAAGGCCAAGTGCGCCAAGGTGACCTTCAAGGTCGTCGAGGACGGTCAGACCATGGTGATGAGCCTGCGCTCCGGCGCCATCGACCTGGCCGCCCATCTGGAGGCCAGCCAGGTGGCGGAGCTGGCCGACCTGACCGTGCTGGAGGGCAGCATGAACCTGGTGCAGGCGCTGTACCTCAACAACGCCCAGCCCCCCTTCGACGACATCCGGGTGCGCCAGGCGCTGTGCTACGCCATCGACAAGCACATGGTCATCGACCTGGCCGCCGACGGCCACGGCGCGGCCCTGGGCAGCAGCATGTACCCCGCCTTCGGCAAGTACTTTGACGAGGAGCTGACCGACTGGTACGAGCCGGACGTGGAGAAGGCCATAGAGCTGCTGGCCGAGGCCGGCTACACCGCCGCGAACCCCCTGGAGTTCACCATCAACGTGGTGGAGGCCTACACGCCCCACGTCAACGCTGCCCAGGCGGTGGTGGAGTTGTTGCGCCAGACCGGCGTGGTCGAGGCCGAGATCGTGCAGATGGAGAACGCCGCCTGGTACTCCGACGTGTACCAGGGCCGGGATTTCCAGGCCACGCTCCACGGCATGGACGCCTCTACCCTGACGGCGTCGGCGCTGCTGGCCCGGTTCGTCAGCGACAACGCCAAGAACTTCATCGGCTTTGACAGCGCCGATTACGACGCGGCCTACGCCGCCGCGCTGGCCACCACGGACGACGCCGAGCAGGTCGGGCATTTCCTGGACTGCCAGCACATCCTCACCGAGCAGGCGGCCAACGTGTACCTCCAGGACCTGGCGGACTTCGTGGTCATGCAGCCGAACGTGTCCGGCTATCAGTTCTATCCGCTGTACGTGATGGACCTGGCCGGGGTCTATAAGACCGCGTAAGTGCGGTACGTACTGAAAAAAACAGGAGTATTGCTCGTCACCCTGCTCCTCATATCCCTGCTCGCCTTCCTGGCCTTTCAGATCGTCCCCGGCGACCCCACCACCAAGCTTCTGGGCTCAGACTATACCCCGGAGCGGGCGGCGGCGCTGCGCCATGAGATGGGACTGGACAGGAACGTGTTCGTGCGCTACTGGGATTGGCTCACCGGGTTCGTCACCGGGGATATGGGCGCCAGCTACAGCTACGGCATGAGCGTGGAGGCGGTCATGGATGGCAAGGGTGTCGTTACGGCGGCCTTGTCGGTCATGGCCTGGCTTCTGGTCATCGCCATCAGCATCCCTCTTGGCATCGCGCTGGCGCGCTGGCAGGGCCGACGCATCGATCGGGCATTCGTGGCCATGAACCAGGTGTTCATGGCCATTCCCCCGTTCTTCCTGGGCATCCTTTTCACCTACATCTTCGGCCTGGTGCTGAAGCTGTTCGTGCCCGGCGGCTTCGTGGGGCCCGGCGAGAGCCTCTGGGGGTTTCTGGGCTATCTCATCTTCCCGGCCCTGGCCATCGCCATCCCCAAGGCCGCCATGGTCACCAAGCTGCTGCGAAGCTCCATCCTGGACCAGATGGACGAGGACTATGTGCGCACGGCCTACAGCCGGGGCAACTCCCGCTGGGGGGTGCTGCGGGGCCATGTGCTGCGCAACGCCATCCTGCCGGTGGTCACCTTCGTGGCCATGACCCTGGCGGACATCGTGGCCGGGTCCATCATCGTGGAGCAGGTGTTCGCTCTGCCGGGGCTGGGAAGGCTGCTGCTGGCCAGCATCGGTAACCGGGACTATCCCGTGGTGCAGTGCATCGTGGTCATCATCGCATTTGTGGTGGTATTCATGAACTATCTGGCGGACGTGGTCACCCAGACCATCGACCCCCGCGTCCGACTGGGGTGAGCATATGAAGCTCAGACACAACAAAAACTTCACAGCGGGGGCGGTCATCACCGCCGTGATGCTGGCGGTCATCCTGGTGGGCATGGTGTGGACGCCCTACGACCCCAACGCCATGAACGGCAAGGCGAAAATGCTGGCCCCGTGCCTGGCCCACCCCCTGGGCACCGACAACTTCGGCCGGGACATCCTCTCCCGCGTCATCGAGGGGGCCGGGGCCACGTTCGTCATCGCCGCAGCCACAGTGGCCATCGGCCTGGCAGCGGGCCTCATCATCGGCGGGCTGACGGGCTATTACGGCGGGTGGCTGGACGAGTGCCTCATGCGCCTGAACGACGCCATCGCCGCCTTCCCCAGCATCCTGCTGGCCCTGGTGCTGATAGCTCTGTTCGGCAGCGGCAAGTATAACATCATCCTGGCCCTGGGGCTGCTGTTCATCCCCAGCTTTGCACGCATCGTCCGCGCGGAGGTGGCGCGGCAGAAGAGCCTGGATTACGTGGCCCTGGCCAAGCTCATGGGGGCGGGGGATATGCGCATTTTGTTCCTGCACATCCTGCCCAACATCGTGCCGGTGCTGCTGCCCAGCGTGGCCATCGGCTTCAACAACGCCGTGCTGGCTGAGGCGTCCATGAGCTATCTGGGCGTGGGGGTCCAGCCCCCGGACGCCAGTCTTGGCCGGATGCTGGGCGAGGCCCAGGGGTATCTGCTCACCGCGCCCTGGTACGTGCTGGGCGCCGGCGCGGCCATCGTGCTGCTGGTGCTGGGCTTCGGCCTGCTCAGCGAGGGGATGGGAGGGGACTATGGCGCTGCTTGAGATACGCGATCTGCGCGTGAAGTTCCTCTCCACCGGCAAGCAGGCCGTCCGGGGCGTGGACCTGACCGTCCAGGCCGGGCAGCGGGTGGGCCTGGTGGGGGAGTCCGGCTCGGGCAAGACCGTCACCGCCATGGCGCTGTCCGGGCTCATCGAGCGGTGGAACGTGGACATGTCCGGCCAGGTGCTCTTTGACGGGCGGGACCTGCTGGCCTGCTCCCGGGACCAGCTGCGCACGGTCCAGGGCAAGGACATCGGCGTGGTGTTCCAGGAGCCCATGACCAGCCTCAACCCCCTGATGCGGGTGGGCCGCCAGGTGGAGGAGGTGCTGCGGATACACACGGACCTGTCACCCGACCAGCGCCGGGAAAAGGCCCTGGAGGCCATGGAGCAGGTGGGCCTGCCGGACCCGGCGCGGACGTACGAGAAGTACCCCCATCAGCTCTCCGGCGGCCAGCGTCAGCGGGCGGTCATCGCCTCGGCCATGGTGATACGGCCCAAGCTGCTCATATGCGACGAGCCCACCACCGCCCTGGACGTGACCGTCCAGGCCCAGATACTGTCCCTGCTCAAGTCCGTCAGCGCGGACTTCGGCGTGGCCATATTGCTGATAAGCCACGACCTTTCCGTGGTGCGGCGGCTGTGCGAGAGCGTGGCGGTGATGCACCAGGGCCGCATCGTGGAGCGGGGGGACACGCAGAGGGTGTTCACTGCCCCCCAGGACGAGTACACAAAGCGGCTCATCGCTGCCATCCCTACGAGGAAACGCCATGAACAGTGAGCGCGTGCTGGAGGTGGAGCACCTCACCGTCTGCTACGCCGACACCAACGTGTTCGGCCGGGGGACCGGTTACGAGGCGGTCCACGATGTTAGTTTTTATGTAAACCACGGAGAGGTGGTCGGGCTGGTGGGCGAGTCCGGCTGCGGCAAGTCCACCCTGTCCAAGGCGATCCTGGGCATGCTCCCGGCCAAAAACGTGACCGGGACTGTCACCCACTACACGAAGCGGCCCCAAATGGTGTTCCAGGACCCCCGGTCCAGTCTAAACCCCGCCCGGACGGTGGGGTGGATATTGGAAGAGCCCCTGCGCATCTTCGGCAAGTACGACGCCGCCGAGCGGCGCCGCCGGGTGGCGGACATGCTGGCACGGGTGGGGTTGGAAGAAAGTTATGTCAATCAAAAGCCGGCCCAGCTCTCTGGCGGCCAGCGCCAGCGGGTGGCCATCGCCCTGGCGCTTATCCAGCGGCCCCGGTTCATCATCGCCGACGAGCCGGTGTCGGCCCTGGACGTGACCATCCAGGCCCAGGTGCTGGACCTTTTGTGGGACCTGCGGCGGGACCTGGACCTGAGCTATCTGTTCATCAGCCACGATCTGAACGTGGTCTACTCCATATGCGACCGGGTGCTGGTGATGCAGGACGGGCGCGTCATCGAGTCGGGCACGGTGGACCAGGTGTACGACCGGCCGCAGCATGAGTACACGAAAAAGCTGCTCCAGGCGGTGCGGGATGAAGTATGATAATGTCGTGGCCGGGCGGTTCCTCGCCCGGCCGAATCGGTTTATAGCGTACGTGGAGCTGGACGGCCATACCGAGACGGTGCACGTGAAGAACACCGGCCGGTGCCGGGAGCTGCTGGTGCCCGGCGCGGCGGTATACCTGGCGGAGGGGAGCAGCCCTGCCCGGAAGACCCGGTATGACCTGGTGGCGGTACAAAAGGGGGAGCGGCTGATCAACATGGACAGCCAGGCCCCCAACGCGGCGGCGCTGGAGTGGCTGCGGGCGGGGAATGTGTTTCCCGCCGGGGCCGAGATCAGGCCGGAGTACACCTACGGCGAGAGCCGGTTTGATGTGGCGGCATTTTGCCCGGAGCTGGCCTTATTGGAGGTAAAAGGCGTCACCCTGGAGCGGAACGGGGTGGTCCTGTTCCCGGACGCGCCCACAGCGCGGGGAGTCAAGCACCTGCGCCAATTGGCCGCCTTTCCGGGCCAGGCGTATGTGCTGTTCGTCATTCAGATGGAGAACGTGGAGCACTTCACGCCCAATGCAGAGACGGACCCGGCCTTCGCTGCGGCGCTGCGGGATGCCCGCAGTGCGGGGGTGCAACTCCTGGCATACGACTGCCGGGTGACCCCGGACAGCATGACCATAAATCACCCGGTGGAGATACGGATATAAGAAACGCCGCCCGGCAGGGCGGCGTCGTTCATTCAAGTCTCTTTTTGCCGAACAGGACCAGTACGTATGGTGTGAAGGCCCCCAGCACGTCGCTGAGGATGAGGCTGCCGGTGAGGCGGTACAGCACCAGCGGCACGAAGGAGCACCACTCGCCCGCCATGCTCAGATAGTAGAAGGTCATGGCCAGCCGCCCGTTGGGGGCCAGCACCGTGTTCAGCAGGATGATGACCAGCTGATATACCACCATGACGGTGGCGGAGACGCATATCTCCTTTCGTGTCAGCCGGCTGAACAGATATGCCCCGCCGATGATGAGCCCGGCGGCGAAGACGCACCCGTAAATGAGAAGTACCCGCCCCTCGTCGCTGGAGACAGAGCCGTCCGGCCCGGTGACCACGGCGAAACGGCCCACGCCGAAGGCCACCACAAAGAAGGTGAGCAGGCTGGCCGCGACGCAGAACAGCGGCACGGTGAACAGGGTGTTTTTCCGCATGGCTCAGCGCTCCTTTTTCTTCAGCGTCCGGCCCAGGAGCGGAAGGCATATCAGCCCCGCCGCCGCGACGGCCATCAGCGCCGCATAGAGCCAGGCACGTTCGCCGCCGCCCAGCAGGCCGGGCAGAGCGCCCAGCAGCACCAGCGCGGGGACCAGCGCCCGGCAGACGGTCAGCAGCGGCCGCCGGCCGAAGGCGCGCGCCGCCAGTGAGGGGACCAGGGTGGAGACCCCGCCCAGCAGGCAGGCCAGCGTCAGGCACAGGGGCACGCCCGTGGACATATCCACGTCCTTGGGGAAGGTCCATAGCAGATACGCGCATCCCAGCTCCGCCAAAAACAGCGGCAGAGCGGTCCACAGCTCCCCCAGCTTATCGCACAGCAAGCCGAAGATATAGCTGGCGGGGATGGCGAAAATGGCTCCCAGAGCCAGCCAGGGAGCGGCGTGCCGCAGCAGCGTAACACCGCCGGCGGCCTTGGCCAGCAGCCGGGCCTCTACCGTGCCCAGACAGCCGGCAGCGGTCAGAATCAGCGCGCCGGTCACGGCCAGGACCAGCCAAAACCGCCCGCCGCGCAGCAGCTGTCCGATGGGCGGAGGCTCTGTCCCGTCCTCTTCCTCGGGGGCGAAGGCCGCGCCGTCGGGGTACAGCCCCGTGTCCTCCGGCCGGTCCCGCAGCAGGAACCGCACCGCCAGGGCCAGCGCCGCCAGCAGCACCGCGATGGTCAGATAAAACGGCCCGGCGTCGCCGTCCAGCCGGGACTGGATGAAGCCGGCCAGTTCCGCCGCGCCCAGCGCGGAAAACACCGGTACGCCCATGGTCACCAGACCCAGCGCCCGGCCCCGGCAGCGGATGAACCACTGACAGCACAGCATGGCCATGCCCAGCTGCAGCGCCATGCAGGCGCAGCGCACCAGCGCCATCGAGACGAAAAACAGCCAGTAGAGCCCCGCCGCATTGGCCAGACCCACGCAGCCCAGGGCCGCCGCCGCGCCCCATACGATCACGCCCTGGCGCACGCCACGCCGGCGAAAGTCCTCCAGGCACAAATACGCCGCCGGCACGGACAGAACGGTCCCCACGGTGACGGGCGCGCGCAGCGCCGACGCGGACCAGCCGCCCCGGAGCAGCTCCAGCTGCCCGCCCTCCAGGCAGGCGCACAGGAGCGTGTACACAAAGCCCGTCAGGCACAGCACGACGGCGCAAAAGCCGAATTTCCGATTCTGGAACATGCCCTTACAGCGTGGTCTTGTCCTTTTTCAGGGAGCCGGTCAGCACCACGGCCTCCACGATGACCACGCACAGCACCACCGCAGAGATGGTGATCCACAGGCCGGTCTTTCGGTCTGTGACGGGCTCGGACGCCTCGTCCAGCACGTCCCCGCCGTCGTCCGGCTCCACGGGCGCGGCGTCCACGGGGGAGTCGTCGTCCTCGTACATCGCCAGGTCGGTGTCGGAGCTGTCGGCGGCGTCTTCTTCTTCCGCCTCCGCTTCGGCTCCGGTATCCTCCTCCGGCGCGGGCTCCTCCAGGCCGTAATACTCCCGCACGTTGCCCTCGGTGGCCTGCATGACCGCGCCGCAGCGGCCGCACTTCCAGGTGCCGCAGTCGATCAGCTCGCCGTCCTCACCGAACACCGCGTCATACTGATAGGCATACTCGTGGCCGGCGGCGGGCTGAAGTATCTCGCCGCACACTTCGCACAGCAGCGGCTCCTCGCAGCCGGGCGCGTCGGCGGCGGGCACATGGCCGGCGGCCTCGGCGGGCTCGGTGTAGCTGGCGCCGCACAGAGAGCAGGTGTATATGTACTCTCCGTCCTCGGTGCAGGTGGCGGTGCAGTCCGTCAGCTGGTAGTCGTGGGCGTCCTCGTCCGGCAGGGTCTCCGCCGTGTAGGTCAGCCCGCATTTGGCGCAGGTGTAGGCCAGCAGCCCCTTCTGGCTGCAGGTGGCATCCTTCACCACGGACACCTCGAAGTGGTGGGCGCAGCTGGCCGGGTCGACGGAGCGGCTGGCCGGGCCGGCGGAGGCCAGCACAGGCGTGGTCAAAAGCGCCGCCGCCAGGATGAACGCGAATAGCTTTTTCATGATCTGCCCTCCTTATTTATGTACCGGAGAGGTCCGTGCGCGGACGGATGTCGAATACCTCCGGGCCGCCGCAGGGATCGGGCCGGCGATAGTTGTCGAAGAACCGGTCCAGCACGGCGTTGATGGCCGCTCTGTCGTAGAGGCCGCCGAAGGTGTCCTCCAGCAGCCGGGCCTGGGTCCACTTGGACATGTCGTACAGCAGGGAATAGTGGAGCAGAAAGTCGTAAAGCTCCCAGGGCTCGTGGTCGTCCCGGACGATGGAGCGCACCGGCACGGACACGGCCGCGCTGCCGAAGGTGTTGGCCCACCAGCGCACCGCCAGGGCCGCCGTGTACCGGGGCACGAAGGCGTTGACCGCGTAGTGCTCCGGCTGCACGCCCTCTATGGCGCGGGCCGTCAGGTCGGCGCTGTCCACCGCAAGGCCGCCCTGGCCGCCCACGGTCAGGCCCAGGGCTGAAGCGATCTGACCGGCCCGGTTGCCGTCGGCCACGGCGTGGATGTTCCGGCGGGAGAGCTTCAGATGGTCTACCGCCTGCACGCAGGCGGCCAGTGCCAGCAGGGAGGAGGCGCTGCGGCTGATGGTCACGCTCAGGGAGGTGGCCCCCTGGGCCATCATCCGCCGGGCAAGCCCGTCCGCCTGCAGGCGCAGGATGCGGGGCAGCAGCTCCGGCAGAGGCGTCCAGGGAGTCAGAGGCTGGCCGGTGACCGTCCCCTCCGTGGGCTGCTTTATGTCCCGCTTGGGATAGCTGACCGTGGCGGTGACGTAGCCGTCGGCGGCGGCCACGATGGCGCCGTTCTGGGCGATGACGCACCGGCCGGTGTAGAGGGCGCCCCCGTCTCCGCCCAGGGGACAGGCCATGACCACCACGGCGGCGTTGTCATGGCTGGCCAGGGCGGCCAGCTCGTCGGTCTCCATGTGGGAGGTGACGGTGGCGGGGCTGTCGGAGGAGCAGCACAGGATGTCCATGTCGTCATGGCGCTGCTTCAGCTGCTCCGGGGCGAGGGACGGCTTGAGCAGGGGGTAGACCGTCATCTTCCCCGCCTGCCGGGCGATGGCGCCCTGGTTCATGTCCTCGGGCAGGCCGGCGGGCAGCACCAGCAGGGAGGCCCCGTCGTCACGGGCCCGGGTGATGGCGGCCAGGACGTTGGTCATGTTGCGCCCCGGCTGGCCGGGCAGGATCTCCGGCGCGGCGGCGGCTACTTTGATCTTCACGTGGTTCAGCCCCTTTCAAAGGTGATCAGGTCCTCGGGGAAATAGTGCAGGATGGCGGACCGGGCGGCGGCCAGGTTGCCCTGTACCGTCACGGTCACCGTGTCCCCGGTGACGGCGGCGGTCAGCCCGTACTGGTCCAGCTTTGGAAAGACCTGCGTCTCCAGCACGGCCGCCAGCTGAGTAAGGTCGTTTTCATAGCTGGCCCGCTCCGGCGGCGTATAGCCGGGGATGGGGTCCCGGCCGGCGGTGAAGCACACCGCCGTCACCAGCACCGCCAGGATGAGAAACAGCGCGCACCCCGCCGGCCGGATGGTCTTTATAAAGGATTGGCCCGCAGTGAGCTTTTCCTCCGCGGGCCGTTTTTCCTCGTTCATGTCTTAATACTTGATGCGCTGGGCGATGTAGTCCGCCACCTCCGCCATGGGGATGCGCACCTGCTCCATGGAGTCCCGCTCCCGGACGGTGACGCAGTTGTCGGCCGGGATCTCCCCGTCGCCCACGGTCTGGAAGTCCAGGGTGACGCAGAAGGGAGTGCCGATCTCGTCCTGGCGGCGGTAGCGCTTGCCGATGGAGCCGGCCTCGTCATAGTCGCAGGAGAACTGCTTGCACAGCTGCTCGTACAGCTCCTTCGCCGGACCGGCCAGCACGTCCTTCTTGCTGAGCGGCAGCACCGCGCACTTGAAGGGGGCCAGCTGGGGGTGCAGGTGCAGCACCGTGCGCACGTCGGGATTGCCCTTCTTGTCCACGCCCACCTGCTCCTCGTCGTAGGCGTCTATCAGGAAGGCCAGCATCACACGGTCCGCGCCCAGACTGGGCTCGATGACATAGGGGATGAAGCCCTCGGCCATGCCCTCTTCCTTATACTCCATCTTCTCGCCGGAGAAGGTCTGGTGCTGGGTCAGGTCGTAGTCGGTCCGGTCGGCGATGCCCCACAGCTCGCCCCAGCCGAAGGGGAACAGATACTCGAAGTCCGTGGTGGCCTTGGAGTAGAAGCTCAGCTCCTCGGGGGTGTGGTCACGCAGACGCAGATACTCGTCGTTCATGCCCAGCTCCAGCAGCCACTTGTGGCAGAACTCGCGCCAGTACTGGAACCACTCCAGGTCGGAGCCCGGCTGGCAGAAGAACTCCAGCTCCATCTGCTCGAACTCCAGGATGCGGAAGGTGAAGTTGCCCGGGGTGATCTCGTTGCGGAAGGACTTGCCGATCTGGCAGATGCCGAAGGGCAGCTTTTTCCGGGTGGTGCGCAGCACGCTCTTGTAGTCCACGAAGATGCCCTGGGCGGTCTCCGGGCGCAGATACACGTCCGTGCCGCTCTCCTGGGTGACGCCCTGGTGAGTCTTGAACATCAGGTTGAACTTCTTGATGTCGGAGAAATCCGTGGCGCCGCAGCCGGGGCAGGGGATGGCATGCTCGCGGATATAGTCCACCATTTCGTCGTTGGACAGGGCCTCCACGTTCACGTCCGTGCCGGTCTCTTTCGCCCACTCCTCGATCAGCTTGTCGGCGCGGTGACGGCGCTTGCAGCCCTTGCAGTCGATCAGCGGGTCGTTAAAGTTGGTCACGTGGCCGGAGGCCTCCCACACGCGGGGGTTCATCAGGATGCCGGCGTCCAGGCCCACGTTATAGGGGCTCTCCTGGACGAACTTCTTCCACCAGGCGTTCTTCACGTTCTGCTTCATCAGAACGCCCAGAGGACCGTAGTCCCAGGAGTTGGCCAGACCGCCGTATATCTCGGAGCCGGCGAATATGAAGCCCCTGTTCTTGCACAGGGCCACGATCTTTTCCATGGTCTTGTCTTCGGCGCGCATACGCATGTTATTATATCTCCTTTTCGGATGGTATTTCCAGTTTGGGCTCCCGGAAGTCCATGGTCCCCAGCTCGTCCAGCGTCCGCTCGAAGGCGGGGATGAACCGTTCCAGGAACCAGTCCACCTCGGGCATGTGATAGCCCCGCAGGGTCTCCAGGCTCTTCTGCTCGGCCTGCAGGAACTCGTCGTTGCCGGCCCGGCGCTCCTCGATGCACTTGATGTACGCCGACAGCTTGTCGGCGGCCTTCACCAGCGGCCTCAATTCCGGGTCCGGCTCGGCCAGCAGCGGGGCGTAGGCCGGGCGGAGCTCTTCCGGCAGCATGGCCAGCAGCTTCTCCGACGCGGCGGCCTCCACCTGGCGGTAGGCGGCCATGATCTCCGGGTTATAGTACTTGATGGGGGTGGGCAGATCGCCGGTGAGTATCTCCCCTGCGTCGTGGAACAGCGCCGCCGTGGCGGCCTTCTCCGGCTCGCAGTCCCGGCCGAACACGTCCCGGCGTATCACCGCCAGCGCGTGGGCCAGCACCGCCACCATGTGGCTGTGCTCCTGCACGTTCTCCCGGGTGACGGAGCGCATCAGCGCCCAGCGGTCGATGTTCTTCATCCGGGCGATGAGCGCGTAGAAATTGTCCATGCCGCCGCCAGCCCCTTTCTCTCAAGCGTATTTTACACTATATCATATGCACGATGATTTTTCAATCACTTGTGAACAGGGCTGGAACCATGCTATAATGGTCCCGCTATATGAGGAGGCGTTTTATGGATTTTCCCTGGCTGGAGAGGGCCCGGTGGGTCACGGACAAGTTCATAATGGCGATGCTTGGCCTGTTCCCCCTGTTCGTGGGCTTTCACGGCTACGCCAGGGTGACCGCCTCCAAGTTCTGGTTCTTCGCCGCCGCCACAGGGGTATGGGCCCTGGCGGTGCTGGTGCTGCTGGCCTGCGGGCTCGTCCGGGGGGAGCGGTACCGGCTGGACGTGCGGCCGGCCCACCTGGCGATAGGGGCGTTTTTGGCGATAGGGGGCGTGTCGGCGTGCCTTTCCGAGTACGGGGCGGTGACGCTGCTGGGGGCCAACCGATACGACGGGTATCTGACCACGGCGCTGTACTGCCTCATCTTCTTCGGCGTGTCCCAGCTGGCGGCGCCCCGACGGCGGTACGCCTGGGTGCTGGGGGCATCGGCGCTGGCGTGCTGCGCCGTGGCCATCGTGCAGCTGCTGGGCTATGACCCCTTTGGATTGTACCCAGACGGGACGAATTATTACGACAAGTACGTGGCCTATAACGGGGCCTTTCTGGGCACCATCGGCAACACGGGCCAGCTGGCGGCATTCCTGACCCTGCCGGCGGGACTGCTGCCGGTGTACGCGCTGCTGTCGGCGCATAAGCGGGACCGGCTGCTGCTCCTGCCGGCGGCGGTGGTGCTGGCGATCATCGCGCTGATGGACGTGGACGCGGGGGTGGTGGCGGTGGCCGGGTGCGCGCTCGTCGCCGTGCCCATGGTCATACGCGGCAAAATGGCCGCCCGCGCCGCCGGGTGCGTCAGCGGCGCGCTGACGGCGGCCGGGCTGGGGACGCTGTGGTTCTGGCCGGGGACGAGCGGGACGCTCTACGAGATGAGCCAGGCGCTCCACGGCCATCTGGCCGACGAGTTCGGCTCCCACCGGGGGCAGATATGGAAGCAGGCATGGCAGCTTTTCCTGCAGAAGCCCTGGCTGGGGGGCGGACCGGGCACCACCGCCCTGCGCTTCGACATCCGCTGGTACAGCGCGGTGCGGGACCAGACCGTGGGGGTCACAAACGCCCACAACGTGTACCTGGGGTACCTGGTGAACATCGGCGTGCTGGGGCTCATACCCTACCTGGCCGCCATCGGGTGCAGCATGGTCACCTGGTATAAACGGCGCACCCATGGGGCGCTGTACCCGGCCCTGGGAGCGGCGCTGACCTGCTGTCTTATCCAGGACTTTTTCGGCCTGGGCCTTTCCCTGACCACGCCCATGCTGTGGGTGGTGTGGGGCCTGCTGGAGACCGCCGAGCCGCCGGAGGAGCATTGACTGCAAAATGAACAGAAAACGACGGATGGCGCAGTTTGCGCCATCCGCTGTCTGTTGTGCACATAATTTGCACCCGGTGTCACCGGGAAAGGTCATGCCAGGGGGATGGTAAGAGACGCCTCCGGCAGGGACTGCCCGCCGCTGACGTCCTGCAGGCCGATGGACGCGGTCAGCTCCGACGCTGCCTCGAAAGCCTCGCTGTCCTCACAGACCAGCGGCAGCAGCGCCTTCGCGCCGGGCTGGAGCAGCTGCGGTACCGGGTCGCCGTGCAGGCCCATGGCGAATGTGGCCCCGCCGTCCGCCGTCATCAGCTCCATCCACTGCTCCGCGCCGTCCAGCGCGCCGCCGGTACAGCCGGCGGACAGAAGCATGTCGGTGTTGTTCTCGCAGTACAGCAGCGCGCCGGTATAGGCGCCGCCGTCCATCTCCACGATCTGCGCCTCGCCCGCCGGGGCAAAGACGACGCCGTCCGCGTCATAGACGGGCTCGGCGGGCTTCCAGACGCCAGCCGTCTGGTCGGTGGGGATGCTGGTCTGCACCGGGCACAGGGCACGGTAACGCAGTATGTCGCCCAGGTCATGCAAAGCCGTCCAGCCGGAAATGGAAATATCCAGCTGGATGTCGGAAAACGCGCCCACGGCGGCCTTCATCTGGTCGGACAGCGCGATGTAGGGGATGGAGACCGTCACCTCGCCGCTGCCGCCGGCGGGGATGTACTGGTTGCCGTCCCAGACGCTCAGGCCGTAGACCATCCAGCCGTTGACCACGGCGTCGGGGCAGGACAGGCTCAGCTCCCGGTCGGCGATGGCGTTGTCCACCCGGAGGGTGAACACCGCCTTGCCGCTGTCATAGCGCAGATCCGTGACGGTGATCTTTATGCTGTTCTCGTCGTAGATCACCTGCTCCTCGGCGGAGATGCCTTCCATGGCGGCGTTTGCGGCATTGCTGCTGGCCGAGGCTGCGTTCCTGGCCAATGATTCGTCCAGGGCAGCCTGTGCTTCTGCCAGCGCCTTCTGTGCATCGCTGAGCTCTTCCCCATCCTGGGACTCCGATGGCTTTTCGCATTTTGCCTGTTCATGTTCGGCTTCTTTAGACGCCAGGTATTCTACAAGTTCTGCTTTCTCTTCGTCTGACATCTCTTCCCACATCCCGTCAGGCAGCCCCTCGGGCTCCACCAGCTCCTCCCCGTCTGCGAAGGCTGCGGCCCCCAGGGACAGGACCATGCACAGGGCCAGGAGCATCGCCAATGTTCTTTTCTTCATCTTTTGCTTTCCTTCCTTGATAGATCTACAGCCACCGTCAATATTATTCCCGGCGGTGTCGCGCTGCGCTGTCTCAACGGTACTTGCCCGCGGGAACAGGGTCTTTTCTCCCTGCCCCGCGAACTTTCCCGCCGAAACAACAAAGGCGGCGCAGGGTAAAACCCCACACCGCGCACAACACAACACAAAAGCCGCACAACCCGCCCTTGTAAAAACACAAGGGAACAGGTATAATGAGCCTTGGGCGCATTATTGCTGTGTAGGAGCCTCCACTCCTGCATAGGGCCGTGAGGTGTCGCTAGCACCTTGCGGCCCGCCTTTGTTATCTCGTTACTGCCATTATAGCGCGTTGTTTTCTTGAGTGCAAGAGTTTTTCCGGCAGCCTGGAGCTATAGCAAAAATGGTCATTTCAGCGGAGAGCCGAAATGACCATTTTTGCATGTGTGCGCCGCAGCGTTACGCCAGGTCCTCGCCCCGGAAGTATTTGCCCAGGGGCTTGTAGATGAGCGCGGCCACGATCTCCGTGACGATGAGCTCTCCCAGCATGTACGAGCCGTTGTAGGCGATGGAGTAGACCACGCTGGTCATGCCGTACTCGTTGGGCCACATGGCGTCCCATATCCACACGCCGGTGATAAAGTGGCAGACGAACCGCAGGCAGAACGTCACCGCCACGCCGGCCATCACCGCCGCCCGGCCCTTGCCAAGGGGCTTGTCGAATATGCCGCTCAGGCCGATGACCGTGTAGGCCACCACATAGTCCAGCAGCACGATGGCGATGGCCATGCCCGCGCCCGTGGCGTAGCGGACGTTGTCCAGCCCCAGCACCAGCTGCAGCAGGCTGTAGACCAGGGCGCTGACCGTGCCCCACTTCCAGCCGTACCGGTGGCTGAGGACGATCAGCGGCAGCATGCTGCACAATGTGACGCCGCCGCCCATGGGCATGTCCAGCTTCACCAGGCTCAGCACCGTGCCCACCGCGATGAGCATGGCGCTCTCCACCAGTTTGCGCGTTTCGATCTTCTTCATGAAAGCTCCTTTCCCGCTTGAAAGCGACGCCGCCGGGCGATGACCCGACGGCGCTGGGCAGCGTGGCTGCCATATTCCTACGCCGGTATTATCCGGATCAGGTTCCAGGGTCGGCGCGTTTCACGCGCCCTCTCAGCCGGGTCCACACCCAGCGCCCCTTTTCGATTGTGCGTCCATTATACGCCCCCGGCGCGGACATGTCAACCGCCGGCGGGAGGGGGAAAGCGCACGGTGACGGCGGTCCCCCTGCCGGGGACGCTGTCCAGACGAATGTCCGCGCCCAGCACCAGCGCGGCGTGCTTGACGATGGACAGACCCAGGCCCGTGCCGGGCACGTCCTTGCACCGGCTCTTCTCGCCCCGATAGAACCGTTCGAAGATGCGCTCCTGCTGCTCGAGGGGGATGCCGGGGCCGTCGTCGCGCACGGTGAGCAGCGCACAGCCGTCCTCCTCCGGCTCGGCCCGGACCCACACGTGTCCGCCGGGCCGGCCATATTTCACGCTGTTTTCGCAGAGGTTGAACACGATGCTGTGCAGCAGAGAGGGAGCGGCCAGTACCTTCGCGCTCCGGCCGCACAGCTCCAGCGCCACGCCGACCCGCTCCGCCTCGGGGATGAGCGCCTGTACCGCGTCTCCGGCTGCGGCGTACAGGTCCAGCGGCTCCAGGCGCACGTTCTGCGCCCCCTCGTCCAGGTGGGACAGGCTGATGATGTCCTCCACCAGCTTGACCATCTGCCGCACCTCGGCGCATATCTTCCCGGCGAAGGGACGGATGTCCTCATCGCGGACCATGCCGCTCTCGATCAGCTCCGCATAGCCGGAGATGACGTGCAGGGGCGTTTTCAGCTCGTGGGAGACGTTGGCGGTGAATTGGCGGCGCAGTTCGGTCTGGGCCCGCAGCTGCCGCTGCTGGCTGTCCAGCCGGTGCAGCAGGGGCTCCAGCTCCTCGTAGCTGTCGTTTTCCAGCGGCGCGTCCAGGTCCAGCTCCGTCAGCGGCTCCACGATGCGCCGGCTCAGCCGCCGTGCCAGCAGCGCTGAGAGCCCCAGTGCCAGCAGCAGCACCACCGCCAGCGCCTGGCCCGCCCCCAGCACCATGGCCAGCAGGGAGCTCTGGGCGATGGACAGGCGCAGCACTGTGCCGTCGGGCAGCGCCTGGGCGGTGTAAAGATACCGCTCCATCATGGTGGAGGACAGCCGGCGGTCCTGGCCCTGCCCCTCCGCCAGGGCCTGGCGCACCTCCGGCCGCTGCAGATGGTTCTCTATGGCAGCGGTGTCGGCGGCGCTGTCGTAGAGCACGGTGCCGTCGGCGTCTATCCAGCTGAGCCGGTAATCCCGCACGTCCAGCCCGTCGAAATAGGCCATGCCCAGCTTGGCCACGCCCTGAGCGGCCAGCTGGGTCTGCATGGCCAGCTGCCTTTGCTGGATGGATGAAAAGTAGCTGTACAACGCCCCCAGGATGAGCGCCAGCGCCGCCAGCAGCACCGTCAGCGCCAGCGCCAGGTGGGAGCGGAATATCCGCTTGGTCATGGTTCCGCGTCCAGCCGGTAGCCTACGCCCCGGACCGTCTGGATGCAGTCTGCGGCGGGGCCCAGCTTGGCCCGCAGGGAGCGGACGTGCACGTCCACCGTGCGGGTCTCTCCCAGGTAGTCCATATCCCATATCCGCTGCAGCAGCGCCTCCCGGTCGAAGGCCCGGCCGGGATTGGACATCAGCAGGCGCAGCAGCTCGAACTCCTTGAGCGTGAGCGCCACCCGCCGGCCGTCCGCTGTGACCGTGTGACTGTCGGGGTCCAGTTCCAGAGCGCCGATGCGCAGCGCCTGGCCGTCCTCCGGCTGCTCCGACCGGCGCAGCACCGCCCGGATGCGGGAGACCATCTCCAGCATGCCGAAGGGCTTGACCAGATAGTCGTCCGCGCCGCTGTCCAGACCGGTCACCTTGTCGTATTCCGTACCCTTGGCGGTGGTCATGATGACGGGAACGGCGGCGGTGCCCGGCTTTCGCCGGAGCCTTTGCAGCACTTCTATCCCGTCCTCGCCGGGCAGCATGATGTCCAGCAGCACCAGCGCGGGCACGGTCTCGTCCACCGCCCGCCAGAAGCTGCCGCTCTCGGCAAAGCCCCTCGCGTCGAAGCCGGCGGCGTTCAGCGTGTACAGTATGAGGTTGCGGACGCTCTCGTCGTCCTCCAGACAGTATATCAGGCTCACGGCGCGGCCCCCTTTCCATGCCAAGTATAAACGGACCGGGCGCGTTTTTCCATCTGTGGGATGTAAAATGTATGTAAAAACCGCCGGACGCGGTGGCGTCCGGCGGTATGCGCGTTATGGGCTCACTCGGCGTTGAAGCTGTCCTTGCCCACGCCGCAGACGGGGCACTCAAAGTCGGCGGGCAGGTCCTCCCACTTGGTGCCGGGGGCGATGCCGTGCTCGGGGTCGCCGGCGGCCTCGTCGTAGGTCCAGCCGCACACGTCGCAGACGTATTTCTTCATGGTGTTCTCCTCCTTCTTTTCGTTTTTGGTCTCAGGCTCCAGAGGCTCGAAGTCCTCCGCGCCGTGCTTGCACAGCGGGCAGACGTAGTCGGCGGGAAGCTCCTCCCCCTCATAGACATAGCCGCATATCTTGCACACCCAGCCCTTTTTCTTGGCGGCGGGCTTGGGCTTGATGTGGGCGAAGTAGTACTGATAGGTGACGCTCTCGGTCTTGGCCAGGCTCCCGGCCTCGGTCACGTCCGCCAGGAACAGGGTGTGGCTGCCGCTGTCCAGGGCGGCGACCACCTTGGCGGAAAAATAGGCGTTGGCGTGCTCGGTGAGGCGGTAAAGGCCGTTCTCGCTGCGGACTGCGGCGGTGAAGCCGGCGAACTTATCCGCCGTCCGGCCGCTCTGGAAGCCGAAATGCTCAAAAAGGGACATGGGGGCCGTCACGTCCAGCACGGAGACGTTGAACAGGCCGGTCTGGGCGATCATGTCGTGGGTGAGGTTTTCCTTGTTCACCGCCACCGAGATGCGCAGCGGCGAGCCGGACACCTGCTGGACCGTGTTGACGATGCAGCCGTTGTCCTTGTCCCCCTGCCGGGCGGTGAGCACGAAAAGCCCGTAGGTGAGGGCGCGTGAGGCGTTCTTGTCGATGGGCATGGGCGTGTCCTCCTTGTATTTCTGATAGGTCCATTATACCGTTTTTTCCGGCGATTGCAAGGGCTGTTGCCGCCGGGGGCGGAATGTGGTATGATACGGATAAAGAGGAAGGAAACGAGGGATGGATATGGGCCGAAAAAAGGACGAGCTGCTGTTCTGGGCGGCGCCTCTGGCGCTGATCGGGGCCGTGGTGTGCACCCTGGCCTGCGGCGTGCGCGGCTGGGTCATGGCGGCGGTGCTCGCAGGCTTTTTTGCCGCCTGGTACGTGGGCGTGGTGCTCTGTTGGGTGATACTGGTGTGGCTGGTGTCCCTGACGGTGGACCTTTCTAAGCCCGAGGCAGAGGACAGGCCCTTTTACCGCTGGCTGTGCATCACCATCATCGGCCTGCTGGTCCGGGTGGGCCGGCTGCGCATCACGGTGAAGGGCTGGGAGAACGTGCCGGAAGGGCGGTTTTTGCTGGTGGGCAACCACCGGTCCAACTACGACCCCATCGCGGCGGTGTGGGCCATGCGCCGCCGGGGCGTAGACGTGGCCTTCATCACCAAGCCGGAGAACATGAAGATACCCCTGGTGCGGCTGATACACAAGGCCAACTTTCTGGTCATCGACCGGGACGATCCCCGCCGTGCCATCGCCACCATCAACGCCGCAGCAGACCTGCTGGGCCGGGACGTGGTGAACGTGGGGGTGTACCCGGAGGGCACCCGCAGCAAGGCGGTGCAGATGGGCCCGTTCCACAACGCGGTGTTCAAGATCGCCCAGAAGGCGAAGGTGCCCATCCTGGTGGCCCAGACCGCCGGCAGCGAGAAAATAGGAAAGAACTGCCCCTGGCGGCGCACGGACGTGACCATCGACTTCTGCGCGTGCATTCCCGCCGACGAGGTGACCGCCAGCTCCACCAAGGCCCTGGGCGAGCGGGTCCGGGCGTGCCTGGAGCGGGCCGGAGAGGAAAACGACCGGCCGTAAGGTTGCTTTTTTCGCGGGGCGTGGTACAATAATAAGAGAGGACAAGCTCTGAAAAGGGGGCGGGAGGATGGACAAAAAGGTCAAGGCCGGCGTGGCCGCCGCAGTGGTGGCTGCTGGCGTGGGGGTCAACCAGGTCTTTGAGCCGTCGGAGCTGACCCATGAGGTGACGGAGCCCTCCCATACCCAGATCGAGGAGCATGTCCAGCTGCAGCCGGACGAGGCCGTGGTGGCCGCCTATACCGAGGAGCGGCGCATGGGCCGGGCCGACCGGGCGCGGGCGTGGTTCCTGCGCCTGCCCACGGCGGTGAAGTCGGCGGTCCTGCTGCCCCTGTGGGCCATCGGGGCCGTGCCGGCGGCGCTGGTGACGGCGCTGACGCCCTTCTGGCAGGCGCTGCTGGGGCTGGGGCTGCACGCCGCCGCGCTGGCGGCGGTATTCGCCCTGGTGTATAAGCTGCTGTTCCCACACAAAAAGCTCCGGGAGCTGTTTCGGAAGAAGAACCTGAAGTGGCTGGCCCTGGGGGCGGTGCTGCTGACGGCGGTGAACGTGCTGCTGGGGGAGCTTTGGGCCGGCTGGCCGGTGCTGCGTGCCGTGCTGCTGCTGGCGGCGGGGTTTCTGGTGCTGTGGCTGCTGTATAAGCGCCTGTGCGGCGCGCTGCGGCCTCCTGAGCCGGAAAAGGTGCGCACCGAGCTGAAGCTGGAGTACTGAGGACTTTATAATCTATATCATAGGAGTCATAGGAGCAAGGATAACATGGCAGATTGCAACCACGATTGCGGCAGCTGCGGCGTAGACTGCGCCCAGCGCCAGGGACCGGCCAGCCTGCTGGAGCCGGTCAACGAGCTTTCCCGTGTCGGCAAGGTCATAGCCGTTGTCAGCGGCAAGGGCGGCGTGGGCAAGAGCATGGTCACCAGCCTGCTGGCCCTGTGCGCGGCCAAGGCCGGCAAGAAGGTGGGCGTGCTGGACGCAGACATCACCGGCCCTTCCATCCCCACGGCTTTCGGCGTGCACGGCAAGCCCTACGGCACCGATAAGGGCATGCCCGCCCTGGACAGCAAGGCGGGCGTGAAGGTGATGAGCATCAACCTGCTGCTGGACAACGAGACCGACCCGGTGGTGTGGCGCGGGCCCATCGTCGCCTCGGCGGTGAAGCAGTTTTGGACGGACGTGATATGGGGGGACCTGGACTACCTGTTCGTGGACATGCCTCCCGGGACCGGCGACGTGCCCCTGACGGTGTTCCAGTCCCTGCCGGTGAACGGCGCTGTGGTGGTCACCACCCCCCAGGACCTGGTGGGCATGATCGTGGAAAAGGCGGTCAACATGGCCGGCATGATGCACGTGCCCGTGCTGGGCATCGTGGAGAATATGGCCTGGTACGAGTGCCCCTGCTGCGGGCAGAAGCTGAACATCTTCGGCCAGAGCCACGTGGAGGAGCAGGGCATGCGCCTGGGCGTGGGCAACACCGTGAGCCTGCCCATGGACCCCGCCCTGGCCGCCGCCTGCGACGAAGGCCGCATCGAGGAAGTGGACCTGAGCCGCATCTGGGACTTTGCCCAGAAGCTGTAAAGAAAAAACAAGCAAAGGGCCTGTCATTTGGCAGGCCCTCATTCGTTTTCAGGGTAGCAGCGCGTCATAGCTGACGGCGAATATCTCCCGCAGACACTTCAGCTCGTCGGGATAGATGTGACGTTGCCCGACTTCGATTTTTGCCAGGGCGCTGCGGGTAACGTCACAGCCCATCACCTGCAGCCGCGCGGACAGCTGCTCCTGGGAGAGCCGGCGCTCCATCCGCAGCGCGCGTATGTTCTGCCCCAGTGCCTTTTCATATGCAGCGTTCATCCCCATCAACACCCTTCGCACCCGCATAGGTGCAGTATGTGTTGATTTTAGGGGAGAAATGAGATATAGTTGCACTTATATAGGAGCAAAATGAAAAAAGGGGGCGCTGATATGGAGCAGAAGCCGGAAGTGGATTATGCGGAGCTGTACCGCCGCATGGTTACAGGCAACGGAGGAAGCGATCGATACGCTGATCGCCGCCCAGCGGGCGTGCGAGGAATTATACATAAAAGCCGGGGAGAACGGTACTGTTATTAGGCTGAAAGATAAAAAGATTACGTAAACTGAATTATGTTAATCTAACGTCTTCCGCATGTAGATGAGCTTGCGTGAGGTGCCGTCGGGATAGCGGATGCCGTCGGGCAGCTCGCCCCAGGGGACAAAGCCCATCTTCTCATAGAGCGCCTTTCCCCGGTCGTTGCCCTCGATATAGTCCAGCTCCAGCTGGGTCACACCATGGGCCCTGGCTGCGGCGAAAAGCTCGGTGAACATGGCGGTGCCGATGCCCCGGCCCCAGTATTTTTCCCGCAGGGCGATGGCCAGACTGGCCCGGTGGCGGTTCCTGGCGTTGGGATTGAGGGCGAGCTGACAGTTGCCTGCGATCCGGCCGTCCATCTGGCAGGCGATCATCAGCTGCAGGGGCGAATCAAGGATGTTTTCGATCCAGGCCCGCTCCTCCTCCGCAGTCGGCAGCGGGTCCAGAGGGCCGGACAGCAGAAAGTCCGTCTCGGCCCGGACGGCGCTGAAAAAGTCCAGAAAGGCGTCGGCGTCCTCCGGCTCCGGGGAGCGGAACAGGGCGGCGGCGCCGTCCTTCAATATCACGGTCTTCGCTTCATAGCGCATAATAATAGCCTCGCAGAGTTTGCGCCCGCAGGCGCAAAGAAAGTCGGATCATTTTTTCCGGGGACATGCGCCTCGGAAAAATACTTCTCAGCCCGCAAACGTGAACGCACCCGTCCGAACCGGACGGGTGCGCTTTGCGCTGCAGCGGGCTGCAGCCTTTTCATTTGAAAGGCTCTGCCTTTCAAATGACTTACTTGAGCTCTACCTTCGCGCCCACGTCCTCCAGGCGCTTCTTCAGCTCCTCGGCCTCTTCCTTGGAGACCTGCTCCTTGATGACGGCGGGGATGCCCTCCACCTTCGCCTTGGCCTCGGCCAGGCCCAGGTTGGTGATGGCGCGGACTTCCTTGATGACCTTGATCTTCTCAGCGCCGAAGTCGGTCATGACCACGTCGAACTCGGTCTTCTCTTCCACAGCGGGGCCGGCGGCGGCGGCAGCGGGAGCGGCCACAGCGGCGGCGGCGGAGACGCCGAACGCCTCCTCGATAGCATGCACGAGCTCAGCCAGGTCCAGCACGGACATAGCCTTGATCTCGTCGATCATAGCGGTAACTTTTTCGCTAGCCATTTTACTTTCTCCTTTAAAATTAATCAGATGTCAGATGTGGTGTGCCGCATCACTCGGCGGCGGGGGCTTCCTCGGCGGGGGCGGGAGCGCCGCCCTTCTGCTCCAGGACCTGTCCCAGGACGACGGCCAGGGACGTGATGGGCGCCAGCATGGTGCCAAGGACCTTGGAGTACAGCGCGTCGCGGCTGGGCATGGGAGCCAGCTCCGCCACCTCGGCGTCGCTGAGGACCTTGCCGTCCACGAACACGCCCTTGATGGTGAACAGCTGACCCATCTTGTCGCTGAACTCGGTCAGCTCGTGGATGGGGACCAGGGGATCGCTGTCGCTGGTAGCCAGGCTGGTGGTGCCGTTGAGGTGGTCGTCCAGGCCGGACAGACCCACCTTATCCAGGGCCAGGCGGGTCAGGGTGTTCTTCACCACCGTGTACTCCACGCCTTTCTCCCGCAGATCGCGGCGCAGCTCGGTGTCCTGGGCAACGTTGATGCCCTTGTAGTCCACCAGCACGCCGCCCTGGGCCGCCTGCAGCCGCTGGGCCAGAGCCTCAACGATGGCCTGCTTCTCAGTAAGGATCGCTTTGCTGGGCATGAGTTTCATTTCACCTCCTGTAAAAGAAAAATGTCCTTGTCCAAAGAGACAACGACACATAGAAACATCATGATCCTATTTGACGTCCTCGGCGGGACTTACGCCCTGACGGGCTGCCAGCTGTCTTTGAACGGCAATTATGATACCAGACTTTTCCCCGGCTGTCAAGTGTTTTTTGCTTTTTCCGCCTGTTTTGACCGCTTGTCAAAGCTGTTCCGGCCATTTATAATGAGAAGCGGGAACATTCTGCCGCCAAAAGCGTCTGAAAGACAGACCGACGATGAAAGGAGCTTTCCATATGAGACGAGCATTTGCGCTGCTGCTGGCCCTGGCGCTGGCTGTGAGCCTGACCGTGCCGGTGCTGGCGGCGGGGGACGAGCCCGAGGAGGGCCAGGAGCCCCAGATCGACCTGGGAATGCTGGAGCCCGGCGAGGGGACCGTGTCCTTCCCGGTGCCGGAGCAGGAGCAGACCATGGACGCGGACCTGTCGGCGCTGACGCTGAAGGTCAAGCAGACCTTGGACATAGACGACGATTACACCGACTTTTCCAGCGACTATTACGACGGCCCCAGCCCCCTGTGGAGCCTGGGCTGGTCGGATGAGACCCGGCAGCTGACCGTGGAGGCGCGGCCGGACGGCACGGTGGTGAACATGTACCGCTGGGAGAACGGGGGCGTCAACGAGCGCTTTTACGGCTTCGACCCGGCCTTCCCGGCCATCACCATGGACCAGGCGACCGCCCAGGCGGAGAGCTGGTGCGAAAAGCTGTTCACCGGCGAGGAGAGCGCCCGCTTGGACGAGACCCGGGTCTATCTGGGCACGGAGGGCTATTACCGGGTCAGCGGCACGGTGCTGAAAAACGGGCTGGACAGCCCCATCACCTTCGATATGGTCATCGACGGCTCCGGCCTGACCAGCTTCTATCGCCGGGACCAGAACGGGTATGTGGGCGAGCTCCCCGAGGCGGTCAAGGGCGACGAGGCCGGGGCGGAGGCGTCTCTGGCCGGGGCGGTCCAGCTGGAGCTGCGCTGGGTCTCCGACGGGGAGGGCGGCGCGCGGCTGCAGTACGTGCCCGTGGGGCCCCGGACCGTGGCGGACCCAGTCACCGGCGAGGCGGTGGATATGGACGCGCTGTATGAGTCCTTGGACGAGAAGGGCATGAACTACGCCTACGACACCATGGCCGCCGAGGCCCCTATGGCGGAGGAAGCCATGGCCGACGGCGGCGTGTCCCTGACCGAGACGGAGATCGCCTCCATCGAAAATTACGGCGACGTGCTGGACGGCGCGGCCATCGACAAGGCCCTGCAGGCCAACGAGGCGCTGGGGCTGGAGGGCTTCGAGCAGGCGCGCTGCTCCTACGCCATGGACGCGGAGAGCGGGGACGTGACGGCCTCGGTGCGCTACACCGGGACCATGACGGACGAGCGGCTGTACGGCTATTCCCAGGAGGCCTTCGAGCAGGCGGTGAAGGACGGTCAGGACATGACCATCTACAAATACTTCACCCTGGACGCTAAGACCGGCGCGATCAAGAGCCTGTCCACCAGCTATCCCATCTGGGAGAAGCAGGAGGGCATGCTGGGCCTGGTGGACCAGGCGGGATTTGCCGAGCAGTTCATCGCTGATACCGTGCCGGAGCTGGCGGCGGAGGTGGCCGGCTGCACCCTCAAGGGCTATGATGAGGGGGAAGAGCTGACCTTCGCCCGGATGTACGAGGGGTATTTCTACCCGGACGACCGCATCGAGATCCATGTGGACCCCACCTCCGGGGTGGTGGACCAGTTCTGGTATACCTGGGACGAGGACGTTGCCTTCGGCCCGTCGGAGGACGTCATCGACGCCGACGAGGCCCTGGCCGCCTATACGGACGCGCTGGAGCTGACCCTGGGCTACGTGGCCTGGCCCATCGACGTGACTAAAGAGCCGGACGGGCCCTATGCCGACTGGCTGCGCTGGGGCACCACCTACGTGGAGGAGCTGCACCTGGCCTACTATTTCGCCGGCACGGACAAGGTAGAGGGCGTGGACGCCGTCACCGCCGAGGCGGTGCTGGACCGGCAGCTGGAGGACGCGTACACCTACGACGATCTGGACGGCGTGGAAAACGGGGATAAGATCGAACTGCTGGGCCTGGCGGGCGTGGGCTTTTCCGGGGGCAGCTTCCTGCCGGACCAGGAGCTGACCGGCCGCGACGCGGCGGTGCTGCTGCTGCGGGCCGGCGGCAACTACGCCCCGGAGGATGACGACGAGCGCCTGGCCGAGCAGGCGTATCACCAGGGCCTTGTGCCCGACGGCCAGTTCGAGCCGCAGGCGGCGGTGACGCGCATAGAGTATCTGCGGATGCTGCTCACGCCCTCCCGCTACGGCTACGCGGCCGCCCTCACCGGCGTCTGGGACGCAGGCTTTTCCGACGTGGACGAGGCCGACCAGGCCATCGCCGCCATCGCACGGGCCCTGGGCCTGGCCGATGGGAAGAAGCTGGAGCCGGACGAGACGCTCACCCGCGCCGACGCGGCGGCTCTGCTGGCCCGGTTCATGGAGCGGTAAAAATGATAGGGAAAGGGCACGGCGGACGCCGTGCCCTTTTGCTGTCTTGATAAGGTCTTACACCTCTATGAGCTCATACTCCTTGCTGCCGATGCCCAGGGCAGCGGCGGCGTCGATGATCAGCGCTCCGTTGCGGGACTCGATGCGCTCCAGCAGGTGGTCCCGGCCGGGGTCCTTGGAGGCGTAGACCAGGTCCAGGCAGGCCTTGTCCAGGGCCACCGGGTCCAGGCTGGACAGGATGCCGATGTCCGCCATGCAGGGGTCCTCGGCCACCTCGCAGCAGTCGCAGTCCACGCTCATGTTCATCATGGCGCTGACGTAGGCGATCTTCCCGTCGAAGAGCTTCACCACGCTGGAAGCCGCGTCTGCCATAGAGCGCAGGAAGCTGTCGTGGTCGGAGTGCCAGAAGTTGCTGGGGTCCCCCACGCCGTGGATATACGCCTTGCCGAAGGAGGAGGCTAGGCCGATGGACAGCTGCTTGAGCGCACCGCCGAAGCCGCCCATGGGGTGGCCCTTGAAGTGGCTGAGCACCAGCATGGAGTCATAGTTCTGGATGTTCTTGCCGACAAAATTCTTCTGGATGCACGCCCCGTTGGGGATGGCCAGCTCCAGGTCGGGACCCTCGGCATCCAGGATGTCCACGGTGAAGTGGCGGCTCCAGCCGTGCAGGTCCATGGTCTTCCAGTGCTTTTCGGTGGTGTTCCTGCCGCCGTCATAGGCGGTGTTGCACTCCACCACCGTGCCCTGCACCCGCTCGATGGCGGGGGCCATGAACTCCGGGCGCAGGAAATTCTGGTTGCCCACCTCGCCGGAGTGGAGCTTCACCGCCACCTTGCCGGGCAGCTGGACGTTCAGCGTTTCGTACATGCGCACCAGCGCCTGAGGGGTGCGCTCCTTCGTGAAATAGACGATCGACTTTGCCATAATATGACCTCCAGACAGATTCTATGGTAGTATATCCGTTTTTTCAGACCAGCTTGCGGCCCATGAGCACGCCCATGACCGAACTCATCATCAGCCCCCGGGTCCAGCCGGAGCTGTCTCCCAGGCAGTGCAGCCCCGCCACGTTGGTGTTGAAGTCCTCGTCCATACGGATGCGGTTGGAGTAGAACTTCAGCTCCGGGGAGTACAGCAGTGTCTCATAGGCGGCGAAGCCGGGGACCACCTGGTCCATGGCCTTGATGAAGTTGATAATGTTTATCATGGCCCGGTAGGGCATGGCGGCGGTGATGTCCCCGGCCACCACGTCCGGCAGGGTGGGGCGGACGTTGGACCGGTCCAGCTCCTTCTGCCAGGTGCGCTTGCCGTCCAGGATGTCCCCGAAGCGCTGCACCAGGAGCTGGCCGTTGGCCAGCATGTTGGTCAGTTCGCCCACCTTCTGCGCGTAGGCGATGGGCTGGTTGAAGGGCACGGAGAAGTTGTGGGACACCAGGATGGCCAGGTTGGTGTTGTCGCTTTTCAGCTCCTTGTAGGAGTGGCCGTTGACCACCGCCAGGCCGTTGTCGTAATTTTCCTGGGCCACGAATCCGCCGGGATTCTGGCAGAAGGTGCGGACCTTGTTCTTGAAGGGGGGCGGGTAGCCGATGAGCTTGGACTCATAAAAGGCCCGGTTGACCACCTCCATGACCTCGTTGCGCACCTCCACCCGCACGCCGATGTCCACGGTGCTGGGCACGTGGTCCACCCCATAGGTGGAGCACATGCCCTCCAGCCAGTCCGCGCCCCGGCGGCCGGTGGCGATCACCGTCTCGGCGGCGGTCAGCTCGTGCTCGGCGTGGCCGTCGGACCAGGTGACCCCCTGGCAGCGGCCGTCCTTCACCAGCAGACCGGTGCACTCAGCGTCGAAGAGGATCTCCACGCCCCGGTCCAGCAGCCAGTGCTCGATGTCGGTGTACAGCTGCTGGGCCTTTTCCGTGCCCAGGTGGCGGATGGGGCAGGAAACCAGCTTCAGCCCCGCCTGGATGGCGCGGGTGCGGATGCGCTTGACCTCCTCGGTCTCCTCCCGGCCCTCCACATGCTCGTCCGCGCCGAACTCCAGATATATTTTGTCCGTGTAGTCGATGGTCTCCTGGGCCAGGCGCTCGCCGATAAGGCTGGGCAGCTCCCCGCCCACCTCGCAGGAGAGGGACAGCTTCCCGTCGGAGAAGGCCCCCGCCCCGGAGAAGCCGGTGGTGATGGCGCAGTAGGGCTGGCAGTTCATGCACCGGCCCGTCTGGGCCTTGGGGCAGCGGCGCTTTTCCACGCTCTTGCCCTTCTCCAGGATGACGATCTTTTTATGGCTCCCCAGGCGGAGCATCTCGATGGCCGTGAAGATGCCGGCGGGACCGGCGCCCACGATGGCGACGTCAGTTTTCAAGGTTTTTTCCTCCCATTGGGCGAAAAGTGGTGCGCATACCGGGAAAGTATGCTATACTTATTAAAACACGGATAAATCGCCAATGTCAAGAGGACGGCCCGGATGGACCTTTATTTGGTGGGACACAACTATAAATATGCCGCCGAGCAGATGCTGCTGAGCCTGTTCCCGGACCAGCGGCCCGTGTACCCGGCGGGGGACCTGGCCGGGGACGGGGCGCGCATCGTCCTGTCGGAGGGCGAGGCGGTCTGCACCCTGGTCCGGGATGGCTTGGCCTATACCGGCCGGGCGGCGGTGCGGCCTTGGAGCACCCAGCGGGAGCGGGTGCGGCTGGAGCAGCAGGCGGTGAAGCTGAGCTTCTACCGGGCGGCCCTCAGCTCCGGGGTGCCCAAGCCCGTGTGGGGGGCCCTGACCGGGGTCAAGCCGGGCAAGCTGATGGCCCGGTACCTCGGTGAGGGCAGGACGGCGGCGGAGTTCGCCGCAGACTTTGACGTAGACGCGGACCGGGCGGCCCTGTGCGAGCAGACCGCGCGGGCGGCGCTGGACGCCAGGGCGTCTCTGGCGCCGGGAGACGTGGGGCTTTACGTGGGCATCCCCTTCTGTCCCACCCGGTGCGCCTACTGCTCGTTCATCTCCAGCGCCATGGGCACCAGCCAAAAGCTGGTGGAGCCCTATCTGCAGGCGCTGCTGGGGGAGATACGCCGCACAGGGGAGGAGGTCCGCCGGACCGGACAGCGGCCCGCAGCCCTGTACCTGGGCGGGGGCACCCCCACCACCCTGACGGCGGCGCAGCTGGACACGCTGTGCGCGGCGCTGGCGGCCAGCTTCGATCTTTCCGCCCTGCGGGAGTATACCGTGGAGGCCGGCCGGCCGGACACCATCACGGCGGAAAAGCTGGCGGTGCTGAAAAAGCACGGCGTGGGCCGGGTGTCGGTGAACCCTCAGACCATGTCCGACGCGGTGCTCCAGGCCATCGGCAGGAAGCACACCGCTCAGGACATCCTGGACGCCCTGGCCCTGGTCCGGGCGGCGGGGGACTTTGCGGTGAACATGGACCTGATCGCGGGCCTGCCCGGCGATACGCCCGAGGGCTTTGCCGACACCCTGGAAAAGGTGCTGGCGCTGGCACCGGAGAACGTCACCGTCCACACCCTGGCCATCAAAAACGGCTCCTACCTGGCCCAGCGGCCCGAGGCGCTGCCGGGACCGGAAGCGGTGGGCCGGATGGTGGACCTGGCCGGCGGCCGGCTGCGGGCGGCGGGGTACGAGCCCTATTACCTCTACCGGCAGAAGTACATGTCCGGGGGCTTTGAGAACGTGGGCTGGGCCAAGCCCGGCACGGGCAGCCTTTACAACATCATCATGATGGAGGAGCTGGCCACCGTGCTGGCCATGGGAGCGGGCGGCTCCACCAAATACACCGGCCCGGACGGCTCCGTCCGCCGGCGCACCAACCCCAAGTACCCCAAGGAATATATCGAAAGGATGAGTGAGTCGAATGGCGTTTGACCTGGAGCAGATCAACCGGGCAGCGGCGGATTTCCCGGAAAGATTCATCGAGGAGTGCGACCGGATGTACGCCGAGCGCATCGCAAAGACGGCGGAGAAGATCATCGCCAATCTGCCCAACAGCCCCATCGTGCTGCTGTCCGGTCCCTCCGGCAGCGGCAAGACCACCACGGCCATGAAGATACGGGACGAGCTGGCCCGCCGGGGCGTGAAGAGCCACAGCATCTCCATGGATAACTACTTCAAGACCGTCCGGCCCGAGACCGTCCCCCGCACCGAGACCGGCGAGCCGGACCTGGAGAGCCCCCTGTGCATGGATATGGAGCTTTTAAACGAACACTTCTCCCTGCTCAGCCGGGGAGAGCGCATCTTCGTGCCCAAGTACGAGTTCGCCCGCCAAATGCGCACCATCGAGCCCAGCATCTCCCTGCGGCTGGGGAAGAATGAGGTGGCCATCTTCGAGGGCATCCACGCGCTGAACGACTCCATCACCGACGTGCACCCGGAGGCCTTCAAGCTCTATGTCAGCGCCCGGTCCAACATCGTGGACGACGACGGGGAGTACGCCTACAAGGGCACCTGGCTGCGGCTGACCCGCCGGGTGGTGCGGGACCACCTGTTCCGGGGGGCCGACCCGACGGAGACCATGCGCATGTGGGAGAACGTGCGCCATGGGGAGATACGCAACATCTCCCCCTTCAAGAACAAGGCCAACGTCCAGCTGGACACCGCCTTCGGCTACGAGCCCTGCATCATGCGGCCCATCGCCGAGCCCCTGCTGGCCCACGTGCCCGACGACATCCCCTACCGGGAGCTGACCCAGGTGGGACCTGCCCTGTCCCGGTTCGTGCCCCTGGACCTGAAGTACCTGCCCGCCGACGCCATGCTCCGGGAATTCACCGGCGGAGGCATATACGAATATTGATGGATATAGTGAATATCGAGTGAATTTGGTGTAATATTCTCCAGAATATGCACGATAATATAAGAATATACCACTATATTCGCGATGTATATGATAATATCCGTTTTCGGCGGCCGGTATGATGGCCGCCGGGAACGGATATTCGTCTGTATGGGAAAATCGTGCGAATGCACGAATCCACGGCTGCATTTTTGTAAGATGCTCTAATGTTTTTCGCGGCAAAACGCTTGCAACGGATGCCGCATCTATTTTATAATGTAGGCGGGGAAGAAAACGGGACAGGACCATAAGGATTTTCTTATGGAAAAGAAAATATTTCTGAAATTTTTTGGAAAAATCTGAGCCGTTTTATCCCGTTTTCAAGCCTTAGTATACAGAAGCGGGACACCCCCGTTGCCGGATCCCCGCGAAGAGCGGGAAACTCGGGGGGGTAACAGCCTCAACAGCAGTTGCCTTCGCACGGCGGCAGGCGCGCAGAACGCTTACCTGACCGTTTCGCTGTCCTGGCGGCAGGCCTTCCGGGGCCGTCAGAATGAGATCGCACAGGCGATCCGACCCAGAAAGGAGAACCCGATATGAAGAAAAGAGCGATGTGTCTGCTGCTCGCGATGCTGATGGCGTCGACGCTGCTCACCGGCTGCGCCGAGGCTATCCAGATCGAGCACAACAGCGTCCCCATGGGCGAGGGCCCGGAGGACCAGGTCACCGCTATTTCCGCCGAGGCTGAGCAGGCCGCCGCCGATGAGGCTGCCAAGCTGGCCGCCGAGGCGGAAGAGGCAGCCCGTCAGGCGGCGGAGGAAGCCGCTGCCGCCGAGGCCGCCAAGAAGGCCGCCGAGGAAGAGGCGGCCCGTCTGCAGGCGGCGGAACAGGCTGCCGCTGAGGAAGCCGCCCGCCAGCAGGCCGAGGCCGACGCGGAGGCCGCCCGTCAGGCGGCCGAGCAGGCCCAGCAGGCGCAGCAGGCCAACGGCACGGGTATGGAGAGCCCCGGCTTCGAGGAGCCGTCCGCCGGCGATCATGTCCCGTCCGCTCCCGAGGCGGCCGACGAGCCTGCCGCCGTGAGCGCGTCCCTCCCCACCGATATACCCGAGGCGGACAGCGTGGAGTATATAGAGCTGATCTGCTCCAACGGCAGCATCAGCGGCTGGTCTGTGATCACGATGGCGCTGCAGCCCGGCAGACTGGCGCCCAAGGGCCTGTATGGGTATCAGCCCGAGCTGCCCGGCTACGTGTTCACCGGCTGGTACAAACAGGATCCCGGTCTGGGGACCCCGGTGGGCAAGCGCGTGGAAGAGGGCGACGTCATCGAGGCCAATGTGACCGCCCTGTACGCCGGCTGGGAGGAAGCTCCCACCCCGGAGGATGAGATGTGGATACTGCTGCACGTGGTCAACGGCAGCTTCGGCGGCACGTTCGCCGGCGAGGAGCCCCATACCTATCACGATCAGGACCTTGCGGACCTTGCCTCCATCTTCGTCAAGCTGGAGGACGGCCGGGTCCTTCCCGAGAGCGTCGACACCATCATCCCCGAGCGCAGCCACGGCCAGTTCGAGGGCTGGTACACCCAGTCCCCCAACGAGACCCTGAAGGTCGTCGAGGACGCCAGCGGCGCCCAGTACGAGGTCTGGAGCACCGCCGGGAAGAACGGCGAGCAGATCAAGAGCGGCGAAAAGGTCCCCGAGGGCGTGCAGGTCCTGTACGCTGTGTTTGCCGACAAGGCCGACGACACGATCCTGGACAGCGACAAGCGCGTCACCTATTATCTTGATCTGAACGGCATCGACGGCATGTGGGGCCACTGCATGACCAGCACCCGCCTCTATGACGGGAAGGCCGGCGGATACACCCTCACGGCCGGCGATCTGGCCCTGCGTTATGTCAACTGGGATGGCGAGCACGATGTGGCGTTCAACTCTCAGGCTGACCTGGACGCCTATTGGAGCGGCAAGAACGCCAACGGCGGCTTCAACGGCTACATCTTCCTGGGCTGGGCCACCAGCCCCAACGCGGAGACGCCCGACGTGGTGGCCGGCGAGACGGTGCTCGAGAATGAGCAGAGCATCTATGCCGTGTGGACCAAGGGCGAGGAGAGCAGCCAGACCTTCGACCGTAACGACCCGGCCGCCGGCCCCCTGGAGTTCCTGCGTATCTTGGGCCAGCTGAGCTCCTCTATGGAGGGGAGCACCCACGCCGCGCCGGGCGCGAGCTTCGCCCTGTCCCTGCAGCGCTTCCCCGTGCGCGCGCAGGTCAACGACATCACCTGGACCATCAGCGTCCTCAAGACCGGCCAGGACCTCCGGTCCACGTTCACGGCCAAGCCCGAGGTCCTGACGCTGGAGCTGCGGCCCAACGAGGAGAGGTCCGTCTCCACTGCGGACGGCGACATCACCGCGACGGCCCACGGCTATGACCTGGTCATCAGCGACGTACGCGGCGGGATGTATGCCGTCACCGTCAGCGCCGACGGCAAGACCAACGCCGCCGACGGAGAGGCCGTTATCCACACCAACACCGACGCCAAGGTCAGCTTCTACCACCAGTGGGTCAAGGGCGAGACCACCGGCGAGGCCGACTGCGAGAACGGCACCCAGACCCATTACAGCTGCAGCGTGGACGGCTGCGAGGTAACGAAGGTGGAAGAGGGCTATCCTCTCGGCCACGTCTACGATTCCCGCTCCGCCAAGGGCGTGCATATCTATCAGGATCCCACCTGCACCGAAGCGGGCAAGAAGCACCTGGTGTGCCTGCGCTGCGGGAAAGAGGATATGGCCTATGAGTACTCCGTTCCCGCCCTGGGCCACGACTGGCAGCTGGACGAGAGCAAGCCTGCGGAGATCGTGGACTGCCGCCACACCACTTACTATGACAAGTGCGCCCGCTGCGGCGAGGAGCGTGCCCGCGAGGAGAACGCGTACAACACCGAGGGCCATAAGTGGGGCGACTGGATCATCGTCCGCGACGCCGATTTCCTGAACGAGGGCCAGCAGAGGCACAAGTGCAGCGTCTGCGGCACTACGGAGTATGGGCAGATCCCCGTCAAGCCTGTGATCGAGGTCTCCTACAGCGGCTTCTTCAGCGTGGCCGCCGCCTCGCAGAAGCAGCTCGTCGAGGCGAACGGCGCCACCTACTGCGCGGACGCCAGCGGCTACGCTGTGACCGGCTGGCAGACTGTGGACGGCAAGAAGTACTACTTCGGGCCCGCCGACGGCAAGATGCGCACCGGCCTGCAGACCATCAGCGGCAAGAAGTACTATCTGGGCACCGACGGCGCGATGCAGACCAGCGGCGCAAAGGTAAACGGCAAGTACTACTGCTTTGACGCCAACGGCGTGCAGACCACCGGCAAGGGCTGGAAGACCGTCTCCGGCAAGAAGTACTATTTCAACAACGACGGCACGATCAAGGTCGGCTGGCAGACCATCAGCGGCAAGAAATACTATCTGGGCACCGACGGCGCGATGCAGACCGGCTGGCAGACCATCAGCGGCAAGAAGTACTATCTGGGCACCGACGGCGTGATGAAGACCGGCTGGCAGACCATCAGCAAGAAGAAGTATTACTTCAACTCCAGCGGCGTGATGCTCACGGGCTGGCAGACCATCAGCAAGAAGAAGTACTACTTCGACGCCGACGGCGTGATGCTCACCGGCCTGCAGACCATCAGCGGCAAGAAGTACTACCTGGGCACCGACGGCGTGATGAAGACCGGCTGGCAGACCATCAGCAAAAAGAAGTACTACTTCAACTCCAGCGGCGTGATGCTCACGGGCTGGCAGACCATCAGCAAGAAGAAATACTACCTGGGCACCGACGGCGTGATGCTCACCGGCCTGCAGACCATCAGCGACAAGAAGTATTATCTGGGCACTGACGGCGTGATGAAGACCGGCTGGCAGACCATCAGCAAGAAGAAGTATTACTTCAACTCCAGCGGCGTGATGCTCACGGGCTGGCAGACCATCAGCAAGAAAAAGTACTACCTGGGCACCGACGGCGTGATGAAGACCGGCTGGCAGACCATCGACGGCAAGAAGTACTATCTGGGCAGCGACGGTGTGATGAAGACTGGCCTGCAGACCATCAGCGGCAAGAAGTACTACCTGGGCAGCGACGGTGTGATGAAGACCGGCTGGCAGACCGTCAGCAAGAAGAAGTACTACTTCGGCACCGACGGCATCGCGAAGACCGGCTGGCAGACCATTGACGGGCAGAAGTACTATCTGGGCACTGACGGCGTGGTGAAGACCGGCTGGCAGACCATCAGCAAAAAGAAGTACTACTTCGACGGCAGCGGCGTGATGAAGACCGGCTGGCAGACCATCAGCGGCAAGAAGTATTACCTGGGCACCGACGGCGTGATGAAGACCGGCTGGCAGACCATCGACGGCAAGAAGTACTACTTCAACTCCAGCGGCGTGATGCTCACCGGCAAGCAGAAGATCAGCGGCAAGACCTACACCTTCAACAGCGACGGCTCGCTGAAATAAGACCTGACAGAAGCAAACATCGAGCGCGAGCCCCGTCCGGCATATCCGCCGGGCGGGGCTTTTGTCATGCCGGCCGGCGCATATATTTTGTGTTTTTTCTCTTTTCAACAACGGTATGTTGTGTTATAATACCTTGATACTATGCACACCAAAGCGTACCCACAGGGAGAAAGGCGACAAGAGGATGATCCTTGATAAGATATTCGGCTCCCACTCGGCCCGGGAGGTAAAGAAGCTCCAGCCCCTGGTGGACAAGATCGAGGCCCTGGAGCCCAAGTTCCGCACCCTGACAAACGACCAGCTGCGGGCCAAGACCGACGAGTTCAAACAGCGCCTGGCCGCCGGCGAGACCACCGACGACATCCTGCCGGAGGCCTTCGCTACCGCCCGCGAGGCGGCGGACCGGGTATTGGGCATGCGTCCGTTCCGGGTCCAGCTCATCGGCGGCGTCGTGCTGCACCAGGGCCGCATCGCCGAGATGAAGACCGGCGAGGGCAAGACCCTGGTGGCGGTGCTGCCCTGCTACCTCAACGCCCTGGAGGGCGAGGGCGTGCACGTGGTCACCGTCAACGACTACCTGGCCCGGCGCGACTCAGAGTGGATGGGCAAGGTGTACCGCTTCCTGGGCCTGGAGGTAGGCCTGATCGTCCACGGCCTGACCCGTGAGGAGCGGCAGCGGGCCTACAACGCCGACATCACCTACGGCACCAACAACGAGATGGGCTTCGACTATCTGCGGGACAACATGGCCCTTTACAAGAAGGACCGGGTCCAGCGGGGCCACCACTTCGCCATCGTGGACGAGGTGGACTCCATCCTGATAGACGAGGCCAGAACGCCCCTGATCATCTCCGGCCAGGGGGACGAGAGCACGGACCTGTACCGCCGGGCGGACGACTTCGTGCGCACGCTGCGCTGCGGCGTGGTGGTGTCCGCCGACGAGAAGCAGGAGATCGAGACCGCCGACGAGGACGCGGACTACCTGGTGGACGAGAAGGCCCGCACCGCCACCCTCACCGCCGGCGGCATCGCCAAGGCGGAGCGGTATTTCGGCGTGGAGAACCTTTCCGACCTGGAGAACACCACCCTCAGCCACCACATCAACCAGGCCATCAAGGCCCACGGCATCATGAAGCGGGACATCGACTACGTTGTCAAGGACAACGAGGTCATCATCGTGGACGAGTTCACCGGCCGCCTGATGCTGGGCCGGCGGTACTCCGAGGGCCTGCACCAGGCCATCGAGGCCAAGGAAGGCGTGGAGGTCCAAAAGGAGAACAAGACCCTGGCCACCATCACCTTCCAGAACTACTTCCGCCTGTACGACAAGCTTTCCGGCATGACCGGCACGGCCCTGACCGAGGAGGAGGAGTTCGCCGCCATCTACAACCTGGACATCATCGAGGTGCCCACCAACAGGCCCGTCATCCGGGTGGACATGCCCGACGTGGTGTACAAGAGCGAGGCGGGCAAGAACCGGGCCATCATCCAGCAGATACTGGACTGCCACGAGAAGGGCCAGCCGGTGCTGGTGGGCACGGTGAGCATCGAAAAGAGCGAGTATCTGTCCAAGCTCCTGAAGGCCAGGGGCGTGCCCCACAACGTGCTCAACGCCAAGCACCATGAGAAGGAGGCGGAGATCGTGGCCCAGGCGGGCAAGCTGGGCGCGGTCACCATCGCCACCAACATGGCCGGCCGAGGCACGGACATCATGCTGGGCGGCAACGCCGAGTACCTGGCCCGGCAGGACCTGAAAAAGGCCGGGTACGAGGAGGACGTGATCGCTGAGGCCACCGGCTACGCCGAGACAGCCGACGAGACCATCCTGGAGGCCAGGAAGCTCTTTGCCGAGCGGCAGGCGGAGCATAAGAAGGTCACCTCCGCCGAGGCGGAGCAGGTCCGGGCCGCCGGCGGGCTGTTCATCCTGGGCACCGAGCGCCACGAGTCCCGGCGCATCGACAACCAGCTGCGGGGCCGGTCCGGCCGGCAGGGCGACCCGGGCCAGAGCCGGTTCTACCTGGCCCTGACCGACGACGTGATGCGCCTGTTCGGCTCGCCCCGCATCATGAACATGATGAACGCCGTGGGCCTGGACGAGGACACCCCTCTGGACGCCAAGATGCTCTCCGGGGCCATCGAGCAGGCCCAGAAGACCGTGGAGAGCCGCAACTTCCAGGCCCGGAAGAACACCCTGGAATACGACGACGTGATGAACGTGCAGCGCAACATCATCTACGAGCAGCGGCGCAAGGTGCTGGACGGGGAGGATATACGCGAGGCCGTCCAGGGCATGATCGACGAGACCGTCCGCTCCGAGGTGGCCGGCACGCTGGGCGCGGTGGGCCATCCCGAGAGCGAGGAGCAGCTGGAAGCGGTCCTGGAGCCGTTCTATCAGCTCTTCCTCCGCAAGGGACAGATCGACCCCGGCGAGGGCGGACTGCGGTCGCTGACGGTGGACGCGCTCACGGAAAAGCTGCTCGCCATCGCCGGCCAGGTGTACGCCCAGCGGGAGCAGGCCTTCGGCGCCGCCCCCGACGGCACGCCCCTCATGCGGGAGCTGGAGCGGGTCATCCTGCTGCGGGTGGTGGACGAGTACTGGATGGAGCACATCGACGCCATGGACGATCTGCGCCAGGGCATCGGCCTGCGGGCCTACGGCAACGTCAAGCCCGTGGACGCCTATAAGCAGGAGGGCTTCGAGATGTTCGAGGCCATGATCCGGGGCATCCGGGAGGAGGTGGTCCGCCGGCTGTTCACCGTGCAGGTGCGCCGGGAGCAGACCATCGAGCGCAAGGCCGCCGCGAAGGCCAACGTCAACAACGTGGGCGGCGACAGCTCCGTCAAGCGCCAGCCCATCAAGAAGATAAAAAAGCCCGGCCGCAACGACCCCTGCCCCTGCGGCAAGTGGAAGGCCGACGGCAGCCGCCCGCTCAAATACAAGGAGTGCTGCGGCCGCAACCAGTGAAAATGGACGGGGCTATCGTTATAAGATCAAACCTGCTCACCTGCCGGCACGGGTTCTCCACCCGGCTGGGCGGGGTGAGCGGCGGGATATACGAGAGCCTGGACCTGGGCGCCAACCGGGGCGACAGCATGGATAATGTCCGGGAGAACTGGCGGCGCTTCGGCGCGGCGGTGGGCGCGGATACGGCCCGCTTCGTCCACGGCAGGCAGGTCCACGGCTCGCTGGTGCGCATCGCCCGGCGTGAGGATGCGCACGCTATCGACGAGCCCGCCGGCTGGGACGGCGCGGACGGGTATGTCACCGACGTGCCGGACCTTCCCCTGGCGGTGTTCACCGCCGACTGTACGCCCCTTTTGATGCAGGACCCCGCCGCCGGCGTCGTCGCCGCAGTGCACTGCGGCTGGCGCAGCACGGTGGCGGACATAGAGAAAAACGCCGTGGAGGCCATGCGCGCGCTGGGAGCGCGGACCCAGGACATCCGGGCGGCCATCGGCCCCGGCATCCGCCGGTGCTGCTTCCAGACCGGGCCGGAGGTACCGGCGGCCATCGACGCTCTGCTGGGCGGCGATTCCGAGGGACTGTACGCCCCGGACGAGGGCGAGGCGGGCCGGTTCCGGACGGACCTGCCCGGCGCGGTACACCGCCGGCTGCTGCAGCTGGGCCTGACAGAGGACAACATCGACGAGCTGGGCATATGCACCATGTGCCATCCGGACCGGTTCTGGTCCCACCGGGCCATGGGCGCGGCGCGCGGCTCACAGGCTGATCTGATCGTACTATGAACAGAGCTTTTTTGAAAATACTGTCCCTGCTGCTGGCGGCCGTGATGCTGGCGGCGGTGCCCGGCTGCGGGCAGGACGCCGCCCAGCAGGCGGACGACGCGGCCCTGGAGGCCGGCGAGGGCGAGAGCACCGGCGAGGTCATCCAGGACACCTATAAGGCCGACCACATCTTCTCCCTCAACCGGGTGACCGGCGACAGCTTCAACCCCCACACCGCCACCACGCTGTGGAACCGGGTGGTGGGGATGCTGGTCTATGAGACGCTGGTGTCCACCACCAGCGACTTCGAGGCCCGGCCGAACCTGATCACCAACTGGCAGAGCGACGACGGCCGGAACTGGACCTTCACCGTGGACACCGACCGCTCCTTCCACGACGGGGGCGTGATGACCGCCTCCGACGCGGTGTACTCCATCGAGTGCGCCCGCAACGAGTATACCGGCCGGTATATCCGCCGCTTCTCCCATGTCATCAGCCTGCAGACGGTGGACACGGCCACCTTCACCGTGGGCCTGGACGAGCCCAACTGGCAGTTTTACCAGCTGCTGAACATCCCCTGCATCGAGACCGGCTCCCTCTTCGAGGACCGGCCCCCCGGTACGGGGCCGTATAAGTTCAGCCGGACGGGCACCCGGCTGACGCTGGACCGCAACCACCCGCTGTACGACCAGATGCCCCTGAAGACCATCTATCTGAAGAGCTACACCGCCAACGAGGACGTGCTGCAGGCCTTCGAGGACTCTCTGCTGGACCTGGTGGTCAACAACCCCTCCGATATGTCCAGCCTGGGCTACTCCCGGTCCAACCTCATCAAGTATGTGGAGACCTCCAATCTGCACTTCATCGGCTACAATCTGCAGAGCCGGCTGTTCTCCTACGCCCCCTACCGGCAGATGGTCACCTACGCCATCGACCGGGACACCATCGTCTCCAACGCCATGCAGGGCTCCGGCGTGGCGGCCACGCTGCCCATCCACCCCAACAGCAGCCTGTACCCCGCCGCCGTGGGCAAGACCCTGGAGTTCGACCCGGAGTCGCTGCAGACCGTGGTCACCAATCTGGGCGGCGTCGACAGCAACATGGACGGGGTGGTGGAGTTCGGCGGCCAGCCGGCGGACATCACCTTCCTGGTGTGCACCGACAGCGGCGCGAAGGTGTCCGCCGCCCGTATGATCGCCGCCCAGCTGCGCAGCGTGGGCTTCAACGTCACCATGTCCGAGCAGACCTACGACGGGTACATGGAGGCGCTGCAGACCGGGGCGTACGATATGTACTACGCCGAGGTGAAGCTGTGCAACGACTGGGACCTGACCCAGCTGCTGACGCCGGGCGGGGAGCTGAACTACACCGGCATCCAGGACATGACCCTGACCAGCTACATCCAGGCCTTCCTGGGGGGCGACACCTCCATGGCGGAGGACCCGGCCGCAGCCCAGGCCGCCAACGCCGAGGCGCTGTACACCTACATCGCCCAGAACGCGCCCATCACCGCCGTGTGCTTCGAGCGCATCCAGGTGCTGTACCACCGGGGCGTGCTGACCACCATCGACCCCACCCAGGACAACTACTTCAACGATATGCAGGACTGGAACGTGAACCTGGAGTGAGCCATACACTATAAAAAATACCGCCCAAGGGCGGAACAGAAACCAGACGGGGGATAAAGCTATGACCGACCGGGACCTTCTCAATATGGCGCGTGAAGCCGCGCAGAACGCCTATGTGCCCTACTCCCGCTTTCCGGTGGGGGCGGCGCTGGAGTGCGCCGACGGCTCCGTATTCACCGGCTGCAACGTGGAGAACGCCGCCCTGGGCTCCACCATCTGCGCCGAGCGCACCGCCATCGTCAAGGCCGT
>CANPXW010000002.1 GCA_947587025.1 uncultured Oscillospiraceae bacterium | reverse complement strand
CGTGACGCGCGGGCTAGCAACAAAGGGCTTTGCCCGTCTATGAAGAACCCCCGGCTTCGCCGGGGGGTTCCTATTGCGTCAAAATATTGCCATGCTATTTTCTCGCCCGCCGGAAAGGATAGTATAGGTATCCAACGACGGTCCTACGCACAGAAAAATTTTCCGGCGCGCCGGGATCGGCGGACTGGCGGGACTTTCGGAGCCGGTGGAAGCAAAGAGAGTTTTTTGCGCGGCTTGGCCGCCCGCTTTCCCGCATACTGAATGGGCCGGCAGAAAGACGGGAGGAAGAGATATGGCTAAAATATGGCTGCGGCGGTGCGGCATAGCCGCCGTGGTATGGTTCGTGACGGCCGTCTGTACGGTGACGGCCTTTGCCGCCGGCTCGCTCATCCCCGTGGGCGAGACGGTGGGGATACAGATCAAAATGGACGGGGTGCTGGTGGCGGGCCTTACCGATGTGCAGACCGCCGGGGGCACGGCGTGTCCGGCCCGTGACGCGGGCCTGCAGGCGGGCGATGTGATCGTGGACGTGGGCGGCCGGCCGGTGCACAGCGTCATGGAGCTGCTGGAAGAGGTGGAGCGGCTGGGCGGTGCGGATGCGGCCGTGACGGTGCGGCGGGACGGCCGGAGCCGCTGCCTGTCCGTCACCCCGGCCAGAGACGCCCAGGGCGGCCTGCGTCTGGGGCTGTGGCTCCGGGACGGCGTGGCCGGTATCGGCACGGTGACTTATCTGGACCCCCAGACCGGCGCCTTCGGCGCGCTGGGCCACGGGGTCAACGACGAGCAGACGGGCGTGCTGCTTCCGGTGGCCGACGGCAGCGTGTGCCGGGCGCGCATCGTGGACGTGAAAAAGGGCGCCTCCGGCGCGCCGGGCGAGCTGGCGGGGACATTCGACGCCGGCGACGTGATCGGCTGCATCAACAGCAACACCCCCTGCGGCATCTTCGGCGTTATCAGCGGCAGCCTGGGCGCACTTCCCGCGCCGGTGCCGGTGGGCGCGCCGGAGGAAGTGGTGAAGGGTCCGGCCACCATCCTGGCCTGCGTGGACGGGCAGAACGTGCGGGAATATGAGGTGCAGATCGCCCGGACAGGCATGGCCGCCGGCGCGGGCCGGGACCTGACCGTGCGGGTGACGGACCCGGACCTGCTGGCCTGTACCGGCGGCATCGTCCAGGGCATGAGCGGCAGCCCCATCCTGCAAAACGGCAAGCTGGTGGGCGCGGTGACACACGTGCTGGTGAACGACCCGACGCGGGGGTATGGGATATTCATCGGCGAGATGCTGGGCGCGGCGGCATGAAAAAAGACGGGACTGACATCAGCCCCGTCTTTCCTTTAAGCTGAGCAGCGCGGCGCACACGGTGAGAGGGCTTTACGCCGCCCTGGCGTTGGCGTTGATGCGGTCGATGACGCGGCGGATGCCGGCCCAGACGGCCAGGTCCGTGAACACCTCCACGATGCTGCCCTGGTCGGTGAAGGGCGGCTCCTGCAGCACGGACAGGTCCTTCATCAGCCCGTTGTGGACGATATATTCCACGATCTGGTTGACAAAGTATATCTGCCGGCTGTCCAGGTTCGCCCCGTCCAGATACTCCGCAAAGGCGGCCTTGGCGGCGCTCATGTCCAGGCCCACGATCTCCCGGACAAATTCGCCCAGGGGCTTGGTGCCGTATTCTGCCTCGTAATCCTCCTTCGTGCCCACCTCGCTCCAAAGGATGGCTTCCAATTCCTTCACATCCGCCTCGGTCAGCGGTACATTGCCGCGCAGCTTGGCGATGGCGGCGTTATCCAGGTGCTGGCGCACATAGTACTCCGCCTTAGCCCGGTAATTTTTCAGCTCGTCGCTGTCCAGCTCTGCGTCCTTCCACTCCATGGACAGTATCTCGTCGGTGAAATCGGTGTCGAAGCGCAGGGACGTGCGGGGGATATACTTCATCAGATCCCGCAGGCACTGCCGGATGTGCTCGAACTCGTTGATGCCGGCGGTGTCCAGGTAGTCCGTGTGCAGGATGCGGTCGATCAGCTCCGCCTGCATCATGATCTCCGGGATGTTGGCGACGCCGGCCACGGCGCTGACCTTTTTCATCAGGTCGCGCCGGGCACGGGTATATTTCTTCCCGGCCAGATACGCCAGTTCGATGCCGTACATCAGCGCGTCGAAGCGCAGGGCCTTGGGGTCGTCCTGCTCCGGCTCGATCAGCGGCGCCAGCTCCTGGCCCATGAGCAGCGTGTCCTCATAGGTCAGCGTCTGGTAATTCTTCTCCTCGGCGTACAGCTCCACGTATTTCAAATGCTGGCGCACGGCGAAGTTCTCCCGGTTCAGCCCGCGCACCTTGCCCGCCATGTCCTCCACCAGCGAGGCGCGGAAGGCGATCAGGTCCGGCGTCTGATAGGCCAGGTCCTGCAGCTTGAAGGCGATCTGGGCCTTCAGGTGGAAAATGGCCCCGGACAGGGCGATCATATTGGCGGAGGGCCGGCCCTTGTTCATGCGGAAGAACTCAAAGTTGCCGCAGAAGTCGAAGATATAGAATTTGTTCTTGTCCTCGCCGTCTATGAGCCCCGGACACAGCCGGGTGCCCCGGCCGATCATCTGCCAGAACTTGGCCTTGCTCATGACCTTCTTGAAGAACACCAGGTTCAGTACCTCCGGCACGTCGATGCCGGTGTCCAGCATGTCCACAGAGATGGCGATCTGGGGCAGCTTGGCTGGGTCGGAAAATTCGTCGATGGCGCTCTGGGCGTAGTTGATGTAGTTGTCGATGACCATGGCATAGCCGGTCAAATGGGGGTATTCTCTGCCGAATACCTCCAGTATTTTTTCCGCGTGAGTGTGGTTTTTCGCGAAGATGATGGTCTTGCCGATCCTGTTGCCGTAGTCGATCTTCAGGCCCTCCGTCATGAGCACGTGCAGCACCTGCCGGATGGTGTCCTCGTTGAATATCCACTCGTTGAGGGCGGAGGAGGCAATGCGCTCCGGCAGCTGGCCGTTCTCATCCTCAAAGGTGTCCTCGTAGGCCAGCTTGTCCTCCTCGGACAGCTCGTCGTATACGATGCCCTCCTGGATGAACTTCAGCGCTGTCTCCACCGACACGAAATCCACCAGATACCCGTCCTTTACGGCCTGGGCCAGCTCATAGCCGTAGGTGGGCACGCCGCTCTCCAGCTCGAATATCTCATAGGTGTTCTTGTCGATCTCATCCTTGGGCGTAGCGGTCAGACCCACCAGCGGTGCGTCGAAGTATGTAAAGATGTCCTTGTACTTGTTATAGATGGAGCGGTGGGCCTCGTCGCATATGACCAGATCGAAGTGGCCGCAGGTGAACAGCTTGCCCTCCTCGTCACGGGCCGCGTCGATGCAGCTCATCATGGTCTGGTAGGTGGAGAACACGCCGTGAGCGGCGTAGTTGTCCTTCTCCTCGCAGAGGTTCGTGACGGACAGGTCGGGCAGCAGGTTCACAAAGCTGCGCTTTGCCTGGGTGACCAGACTGTTGCGGTCGGCCAGGAACAGGACGTTCTTTATCCAGCCCTGCTCCAGCAGCACCTTCACCAGGGCGATGACCGTCCGGGTCTTGCCGGAGCCGGTGGCCATGACCAGCAGCGCCTTGCGGCGGTTCTTGCGGCCGAAGGCGTCGCATACCGCCTTGACGGCCCCCTCCTGGTAATACCGTCCGGCGATGGCCCTGTCCACCACGATGTTTTTCAGCCCGGAGCGCATGGCCTGGAGGTTAAAGAGCTTTTCCAGGTCCCGTTTGGAGTAGATGGCCGCCACCTTCCGCTCGGGATACTGGCTGTCCACGATGCGGGTCTCGAAGCCGTTGGTGAGGAACACCACCGGCCGGCGGCCCTGGGCTTTCTCGATGATGTCCGCATACAACGACGCCTGCTGGCAGCCCTTGGAAACGTCCACGCAGGTGCGCTTGGCCTCGATGACCGCCAGCGCCCGGCCGTCATCGCCATAAAGCACATAGTCGGCAAAGCCTACCTCGCTGTGGTTGGGCATGCCGGGCAGCTCCACCTCGCCCAGCCAGTCCTTGCCCTCCGTCCAGCCCGCGTCGGTGAGCATCTCGTCGATGTAGAGCTTGCGGGTAGCGTACTCGCTCAGGTCCAGGGGCTTGGGCACATAGGTCTTCTGCTGCTCCTCGCGCCGGGCGGACAGCTCCTCCCGGAGGGCCCGGTTCTCCTCCATGAGCTGGGCCAGGTCCAGTTCCAGCTGCGCCAGCTGGGGCGCCGGAGCCTCCGGCTCCTGGGCGAGGAGCCCGTGGTCAAAGCTGCCCTCTGTGTAGTCCTCGCTGTAGCAATAGGCCACAAAGTCCAGAAACACGAACAGGTTCTCCAGACACAGCTCCGCCTGCTCCCGGCTGATCTTTCTGCCGCTGTGGGCGGCGCTGTTGCCCGCCTTGCGGATGAAATCCATCCGCCGCCAGATGTCCGCGCCCACGATGTCCCGGAAATCCCCGGCGTTCATAAGGCTGACCAACGTGTCCTGCCAGGGCATCTCCAGGGCCTTGTCCACGGAATACATCCACTTGACGGCGAACTCCATCGCCCTGCGGCAGTTGAGCACGCAGGCGTCCAGGTCCATATGCAGCAGCCGCTCCGCCGACGCCGCCACCTCCCCAAAGGGGGCAAAATCCGGGTCGGACAGGAGGAAATCAAAGTTGGTCATAGGGGAATCCTCAATTCAAACCGTTCATGTATTGTAGTAGGTGGAACAACGCAAACATTACAAAAGCTTTCGCCCAATGGTGTTAAGAAAATATAACTCTAAACAAGACGCGGATTACAGTATTCATCCTCTCGCTGTTTGCATCTTTCGACTTGTTGTTGAACATATGGATGCTCTTTAAGTGGTGTATACAAAGACTTGTCCACTAGGGAAGACAATGAGGGGGCCTTTAGAAGTAATCCAAGTCTAATGAGATTTGTAAAGTACATATTGATTTCTAAGGGATTGTCACAGCCGGCGAGTTCTCCAATATTAGAAAAATTATCTATTATATAATACCCTTCTCCAGATTTATTCTCATGCCGAAGCGATATTATTGGTACAGTTTTGTTGGAGGACATGTATCTCAAAATCTTGGCCTCATCAGGACACATTTGCTTGATAATTTCCACAAAGCTGGGATGGACACCTGTCTTTGTGATAACATTCATAGATTGCGCCAGTAAATTAGCATACATGTTTCGCAACTCTTCGTTATCCATGCAATAGCTTATGTATTGTAATGCAGGAACGGCAATATGCGCTTCAGGAGGAACAATGTGCTCTGGTGGAACGTCTTTAAGTTTCTTTTCTAAAAGAAGTCTTGTCCTTTCTATATTATACTCCTTTTGCATGATCCATAGCTCTAATGGTTGGAGAGCGGCTTTGACCGCCCTGGGAACGAGACTTGCCAGCTCACCTGTTGGTTTTACAACAGGTTTTGCGGCATCTTCATAGGCTTCTTTTGCAACGGCCTTTACTACTTCTTTTGCTACATCTTCTCCCATGTTTTTTCTTATCCTCATCCAAAATATTTCTGCATCAGGCTGTCGAAGAGCAGCTGGGCCTTGTCCAGTGAACGCTGTACGACGGTTCTTGATTCATCTACTTGAACAACAAAAGCGGCGAATTGGTTCTGAAGAGGCAAAGGAGGGATGGAAATCACCAGAGGCGCAATATCCTTGTTGTTGATCTGTGGCACGGACGATCCATTATCCAACATTCCGAGATTGACCATACTAAAATAAGCCATTAAGTACTGCGGTGTTAATTGATCCCCGGCGGTCACGCCCATAACATTAAGGTCAGCACAGATCGGCAATGATGTCAGACGCTTCTTGTTGGTCCCGATTGCGCCGCCTCTCTTTGGAAAAATAACTGTTCCAGCAGGGAAAATGCCGGCACCTGCGGTTTCTATGGAGACAAAGTGTGAGGATGTTGTGATGTAATGCTCGTTACCAGGATAGTTCATATCTCCTACCTTGATGTACGGTATGGTCCCCCCTTCGTTCTCCTTTTCAGCGGGCAGGGATGTTCCGCTTTTGAGCGTACAACTGGACCCTATGGTGGCCTGTGACCATCCGTAAGGATTGCTCTCTGTATCGCCGAACATCTCGATAAATCGGGATTTTATGAGTTCGTCCAGTCTGACGAGCTGCTGTTTTCTTGTGTTCACAACGCTGGTGACCTTATCCAAGGTTTTGACGATAGTTTTCTGTTCGTCTATTGGCGGCAGAAGAAATTTATATTCTTTTAACCACTCTGTGCTCATGTTCTTCTGTGCGACGCCTTTTGAGGACACAATGCACTCGCTTTCAAAGCGATTTGAATTCAACCGATGGAATAAAAAGGCTTTATCAACGTTATTGGGATCTTTTATTCTTAGGCAGGCTACTCGTTGATTGAGAGCGGCAGGTAGAAATTCCGCCGACAGTAGAGCGACTCTTCCCACGTTTCCTGTGAGCGACATGAGCAGATCGCCGTCGAGAAGCGAGTATTTCTTTACCTCGTTACCATCAGAAGGATAGTACACAGGGCTTGAATCTTCAATATATCCTTTTTGTACATTTGCGATTCGGATAATTCTAATACCGTCGTTAACATAGTTTTCGCTTTTGAATGCATATCCATTTAGTATCTCGCATACATCCCCTAATCTTTTGATCACAGTATCGCCTCCAGTTCATCCAAACTCCTGGCGACATCGGCTTCCAATTGTTTTAGTTCCGCCAATATCTCGCTGGTGGGCGGGTACTGGACGGGGACGTACTCGGTCTCTTTGTACTTATTGATGGACAGGTCGTAGTCGTTCCCTGCGATCTCGTCCTTGGGGACCAGGAAGCTCTGGTCTGTGCGGGCGCGGGACTCCTCGGCGGCCAGGTCGTGGAACCGGGCCACGATGTCGGGGATGTCGTTGTCCTTCGTGGGCGTGCGCTTGTCGTCCAGGCTGAAGCCATCGGAGCGCATGTCGTAAAACCAGACCTTATCCGTGCCGCCGTGGCCGGTCTTGGTGAATACCAGCACGGCGGTGGACACGCCGGCGTAGGGCTTGAACACCCCGGAGGGCATGGAGATCACGGCCTCCAGGCGGTTGTTCTCGATGAGCTCCTTCCGGATGGCCTTGTGGGCGGTGGAGGAGCCGAACAGCACCCCGTCCGGGACGATGCAGGCGCAGCGGCCGCCCACCTTCAGCATCCGCAGGAACAGCGCCAGAAACAGCAGCTCCGTCTTTTTCGTCTTGCACACCTTCAAAAGGTCCGCGCTGACGATGTCCGCGTCCAGACTGCCCTTGAAGGGGGGATTGGCCAGAATGAGGGAGTATCTATCCCGGTCCGGGTTCTGATCGCTGAGACTGTCCCGGTACTCGATGAAGGGGTTGTCCACGCCATGGGTCATCATGTTCATGGCGCCGATGCGGAGCATGGTCCGGTCCATGTCATAGCCGTGGAACATGTGGTTCATATAGTGGTCCTTGCGCCGGCGGTCGAAGAACACCTCCGCCTTGCGGTTTTCCTTGAGGTAGTCGCTGACTGCCACCAGGAACCCGGAGGTGCCGCAGGCCGGGTCGCACACTGTGTCGTCCGGCTGGGGCTGGAGCATGTCCACCATCATGCGGATGATGTGCCGGGGCGTGCGGAACTGGCCGTTGACGCCGGCGGTGGAGAGCTTGGACAGCAGGTATTCATATACGTCGCCCCGCACGTCGGTCGATTTGACCTGCTCCATCTGCGCATAGATGTCGTCCATGGCCGTGACCACCTTGTCCAGGCTCAGCGGCGTGGGCAGTTTGAAGATGGCGTCGCCCATATACTTGGAATAGGCGCTTTCCTTATCCCCGTGCAGCTCCTTGATGAAGGGGAACACCCATTCCTGGACAACGGAGTACATCTTCCCGGCGGGGAAGTCGTGGAACACGCTCCATTTGAGCTGACTGCCTTCGACGGTGCGGCCGCCGATATGTACCTCCGGGGGGAATATGCTCTTGTAGGGCAGGCCCAGCATGGCGCTCTCTTTGGCCCGGAGGGTGTCCGCCTCGTCCAGATCGTGGATGAACATGAGGTAAGTCATCTGCTCGATCACGTCCAGAGGGTTGGTCAGACCGCCGGTCCAGAATATTTCCCAGAGGCCGTCTATCTTGTTTTTCAGCTCGCCTGTCACCATATCAGTCTCTCTCCCTGTTCCAAGTGTATGTGGTGTAGCGCCCGCCGCCCAGCTTGATGATCTCGCCGGACTTCACCAGCTCACTCAGTGCCCGCTGTACGGTGATCTGGGCGATGTCCGGGCACTTTTCCATGATCTGCGCCTTGGTGATCTTCCCCAGCGTTCCCTTGATGACCTCCCGCACCCGGTCGGGCTTGGACAATTCCGGGGCGGTCAGCAGCCGTGCCCGCTGGTCAAACTCCCGATAGGCCGCCGCCACCACGCCCAGCATATACCGGGCAAAGGGAGCGTAGTCGTTGGCGCCATCGTGCCAGCCGACAGAACTATCCCGCAGCGCCTCGTAGTAGGTCTTTTTGGATGTCTCGATGAGCTGCTCGATGGAGATGTATCGCCCCACGGCATAGCCGGCCCGGTAGAGGAGCAGTAGCGTCAGCAGCCTGCTCATGCGGCCATTGCCGTCGTTGAAAGGGTGGATGCAGAGAAAATCCAGGATGAACATGGGCATGAGCAGCAGCGGATCCAGCGCCGGGTCCCGCAGGGCCTCGTCATGGGCCGCGCACAGCCGCTCCATAGCCTCGGATGTCTCCCAGGCGGGGACTGGCTGAAAGCGCACCGCCCTGTTCCCGGCGGCGTCCGTCTCCTCGATAATGTTATCGGAATTTTTATAGTGCCCGCCAATGGAGAGACCGCTGTATTTGTAGAGGTCCCGGTGCAGCTGCAGGATGACGGAGGCCCGGAGGGGGATATAGTCATGGCTTTCGTGGATGGTGGCCAATACGTCCCTGTACCCAGCGATCTCCTTCTCGCTGCGGGTCCTGGGCATGGTCTTCTCCCGCACGATCTTCTTCAGCCGCTCATCCGAGGTGTAGATGCCCTCGATCTTGTTGGACGCCTCCGTGCTCTGGACTTTGGCGAGCTCCACCAGCTGCGTGAGAGTGTCCTCCTTTGCGGCCATGAGCTGGATCTGCCTGCCCTTAAACTCGTGTATCTGGCCCAGCAGCGCCACGATGTCGGGGGAGAGAAGGGCGCGATATGTGCTTGTAAAGTCGTAATTGCGCATAAGATCACCTTTGGTGAATACTGTTACACACGTATTATACAGCCTGAAATACATGAATGTCAACGGTCAATTATATCATTTTTGCAAAAATGATATAATTGACCGCGAAAAATGAACACGAATACCGCGTGGGTATGGGATATTCATCGGCGAGATGCTGGGCGCGGCGGCATGAAAAAAGACGGGACTGGTATCAGCCCCGTCTTTCCTTTAAACCGAGCAGCGCGGTGCGCACGGTGAAGTTCACCGCCAGTATCAGGAAGGACAGCACCGCCGCCGCCTCCAGGTCCAGCTGGTCGCTGTACTGGGTCACCAGCAGGGACAGCGGCCGGGTGGCGGCGCTGGCCAGGAAGACCACCGCCGAGATGGTCACCATGCTGTTGACGAAGAAGAAGGACACCATGTCCAGCAGCGCGTCCCGGCAGCAGGGCAGCATCACGTCCGTGAACAGCCGCAGCGGCGGTATGCCCAGCAGCGCCCCGGTGGTCTCCAGGTCCCGGTCCAGCTTGGAAAGGCTCTGGTAGAGCATCAGGTAGGGCGTGGTGAAAAAGTGCACCACGCTGGCGGCGATCAGCAGCCACAGCGTCCCGTAAAGGGGAAGCCGCCGGAAGGCCATGGCGTAGGAAAGGCCCAGCACCAGGCCGGGCACGGACAGCACCAGCAGAGCCAGGATGTGCACCAGCCGGGACAGCAGGCCCCGCCGGCGGGCGGCCACATAGGCGGCCAGGCAGGCGATCACGGAGCCGAAAGCGGCGGTACCGGCGGCCAGCAGCAGGGAATTGACCATGCCGGCCCGGCCCCGGTCCGTCCAGACACGGGCGAAGTGGCGCAGGGTGAGGCCCATATGCAGAGGGTAGTCCTCCATCAGCATCAGGGCCGTGAAGGCCAGGATGGGCAGCACCATCACCGCCGCCAGAGCGGCGCATCCGGCCAGCGCCAGCCGGTCCCGCCGCCGGTCCGGCCGGGGCGTGAAGGGCAGCGGCTGCACCCGCACCCGGCCACGTCGCCGGCTGTCCGCCAGAAAGGACAGCACCGCCGGCAGCAGCAGGCACAGGCCGATGAAGCTGCCCTTGTCGAACTGCAGCCGCCCGGCCACCTTGGCGTACATGATCACCGCCAGGGTCTGCACTTTGCCGCCCACCGCCAGGGGGATGCCGTAGTCCGTCACGGACATGGAGAACACCAGAAAGCCCGCCGCGATCAGGTCCCGGCGCAGATAGGGCAGGGTGAGGGCGAAAAAACGCCGCGCGGGAGAAAAGCCCAGCACCGCCGCCGCCTCGTGGGCCGTCCAGTCCTCCTCGGCGAAGGCCTGGTACAGCAGCAGGAACGCCGCCGGGGCGGTGTAGAGCATCTGGCCCAGCACGATGCCCTGTATGCCATAGATATTGCCCGGCAGATGCAGCGCCCGGGTGAGAAAGCCGTTGTTGCCGAACAGCAGCACCAGGCCGGTGCCGTTGGAGATGGAGGGCAGAAGCATGGGCAGGATGAACAGCGTCCGCCACAGCCCCTTTCCCCGCACCGCCGTGCGGTACAGCAGCAGCGCCATAGAAAGCGCTGCCGCCAGGGAGCACACCGTCACCAGGGACGCGGACAGCACCGTGGCTCCCGCCGCCTCCCGGAAGGACCGGGAGGCCAGGATGGCTCCCACGTCCGTTTGCAGCAGCTGGGAGAACATGCACCCCAGGGGCCAGACCACGAAAAAGCCGAACAGGGCCAGCAGCACCGGCCCAGACCGCCGGACGAAGGGGGGATGGGCGGCGGTCATGGCGCGTCCTCCCCCGTGCCGGCAAAGCGTGCCAGCGACCGGGCCCGCCGGCGCAGATTGTCCCCTACGAACCGGCGCACGTACTCGTCCGCCGGCTCCCACAGCAGCTTTTCCGGCGTGTCCAGCTGGTGCAGCGCCCCCCGCTCCAGCACCATGATCCGGTCGGACAGGGCGAAGGCCTCCTCCTGGTCGTGGGTGACGTATATCACCGTGGCGGAGAACTCCCGCTGCAGGCGGCGTATCTCGTCCTGGAGCACCAGGCGGGTCTCCGCGTCCAGGGCGGCCATGGGCTCGTCGAACAGCACCAGGTCCGGGGAGAGCACCAGCGTGCGGGCGATGGCCACCCGCTGCTGCTGCCCGCCGGACAGCTGGGAGGGCAGCTTATCCATCTGTCCGTCCAAACCCACCCGTGCGAGCATATCCGCCGCGATCTGCCGCTCCCGGCCCCGGTACTGCTTGTGGAAGCGCAGGGCGTAGGCGACGTTTTTCAGCGCCGTCATGCGCTCGAAAAGGGCGTAATTCTGGAACACCACGCCCACGCCCCGCTTGTCCGGCGGGTGGTCCGTGATGTCCTGTCCTCTTTTATAAATGCGTCCGGCGTCCGGGCGCAGCAGCCCCGCGATGAGGCGCAGCAGGGTGGTCTTGCCGCAGCCGGAGGGACCCAGCACGGACAAAAACTCACCCTCCCGCACCGAAAAGCTCAGCCCGTCCAGGACCGGCCTCTCCCCGCCGAAGGATACGGTGCAGTCCCGCAGCTCCAGGATGGGCGCGGGCTCGTCGGTATCAGTCCTCATACAGACTGATCAGGGCCTCTTTGACCTCCGGCGTATTGTTGGACATGTCCGCGTAGGGGATGGGGTCCGGGTAGTTGGGGATATTGTTCTCCTGGCCCACCTTCACCAGCTCCGGCAGATAGGTGTCCAGATAGTCGTCGATGATGTCGCTGTAGAAGTATTTGACCACCTCTATGACGGCGTCGTTGGCCTCATGGCCCTTGACGATGGCCAGGCCGGCGGGGGTGTAGGGCGCGCCCTCCTCGAAGAAGTGGATGGACAGGGGGTAGCCCTCGGTGATCAGCTCCGCCGCCTTGAAGGTCAGGCTCAGGGCGATGGCGCACTCGCCGGCCGCCGCGTCCTTCACCGGACCGGAGCCGCCGCCGGGATACTGCAGGATGTTCTCGTCCAGGGCGTGGAAGTAGTCCACCGCTTCCTGGTCGCCCCAGGCGTTGGCCAGGCTCTTCAAAAACAGGAACCCGGTGGAGGAGGCGGCCGGGTCGGGCATCTCGATAAGGCCCTTGTACTCCGGCTTGAGCAGGTCCTCGTAGCTCTCCGGCACCGGCAGGTCCTTCTCCTGGAGGATGTCGTCCCGGACGATGATGGAGCCGGAATACCGGTCCACGGGCATATAGGTGCCGTCGTCGGAGAGCATATCCTCCACGAACTGGCTCTCGTCCACGAAGTCGATGGGCACCAGCAGGTCCGCCAGGCTCTGCAGATAGCCGTACTCGCAGTCGAAGATGATGTCGCACTCCGTGTCGGCGCCCTCGGCCTTCACCTTGGCCGCCAGGTCGCCGGTGTGGTAGTACTCGATGGAGATGTCCCAGTCGGGGAAGGCCTCGTCCAGCCGCTGCTGCATGTACTCGATCAGATAGTCCTCGGTGGGGGTGTAGATCACCACCCGCGTCGGCTCGTCCGCCCACGCGGCCCCGCCCAGGGCCAGTACCACCGCCAGGACCAGCGCCAAGGCGGCCAGCCTCCTGCCGATACGCTGCCGGGGCTGTCCCCTGCGATGGGTATCGGCGCCTTTGCGGGTGCGGCCCGCAATGTCAAATGCTCCCATGATAGTTCCTCCTTCACGTTTTCCCCGGCTCGCGCCTGGGGCGGCATTTGTTCGCCGTCCTCGCGGACGGCACGGCGTCAGGTGGTGCCCCCAAGACGCCGCGTATAAAGTTTTCAACAGGGAACGAAAAGCCGTGGACACGCAGAGCGTCCACGGCCTGAAAGCCCGGTATCATCCCTACGTTGGCATTACCCAAATCAGGTTCAAGGGTCACGGCAGACCAGCCGTTTCTCAGCCCCTCTGTCGGGCTCCCCTGTTGTCGGAGGGTATTATAGCATGAGTTGCGGGAGAAAACAAGATGCACAAAGCAAAGAAGCGTCCCCGCAGGGGACGCTTCTTTGCTGCAGCGGCCGCTCAGAACAGACCGCAGACCAGCTCCGTGTAAGCAGCGGGGTCGTCCAGGGGCAGGCCCGCGATCAGCTGGGCCTGGGCCAGCAGCACCATGGCAAGGCGCGCGGCCCGGGGCTTGTCCTCGGCATATGCCTTTTCCAGGGCAGCGAAGGCCGGATGGGCGCCGTTGAGCTCCAGCACTCGCTTGGCCTTTATCCGCTCCGCCTCGGGCACGCCGGGCAGGCTCTGGAAATACTTCTCCATCTCCAGGGTCACCTCGCCGTCCGTGGTCAAAAACACCGGCTGGCTCTTCAGCTTGTGGCTGATGCGCACCGTTTCCACCGCGCCGCCCAGGCTCTCCTTGACAAAGTCCAGCAGCTCCTTGGAGGCCTCGGCCTTCTCCTCGGCCTGCTTCTTCTCGTCCTCGCTCTCCAGGCCCAGGTCGTCGTTGGTCACGTTGCAGAATTCCTTCTCGGCGTAGGCGCCCAGCATCTGCATCACGAACTCGTCCACGCTGTCCGTCAGGCACAGCATGTCGAAGCCGGCGGCCTTCACCGTCTCCGCCTGGGGCAGAGCTGCCGCCCGCTTGGTGGTCTCGGCACAGGCGTAGTATATCTTCTTCTGCTCCGCGCCCATGGCATCCACGTATTCCTTGAGGCTTATCAGCTTGTCCTGGCTGACGCTGTAGAACAGCAGCAGGTCCTTCAGCTGGTCCTTGTGCATGCCGTACTGGCCCACCACGCCGTACTTCAGCTGGGGGGCGAAGGCGTTGTAGAAGGTCAGGTACTTGTCCCGGTCCTCGTCCATCAGGCGCTTCAGCTCCGCCTGTATCTTCTTCTCCAGGTTGCCGGCGATGACCTTCAGCTGCCGGTCGTGCTGCAAAAGTTCACGGGAGATGTTCAGGCTCAGGTCGGGGGAGTCCACCACGCCCCGGACGAACCGGAAGTGCTCCGGCACCAGGTCCGCGCACTTGTCCATTATCATCACGCCGGCGGAATACAGCTGCAGCCCCGGCTGGTAGTCCCGGGTGTAGTAGTCGTAGGGGGCCTGGGCCGGGATGAACAGCATGGCCCGGTAGGAGGTCAGGCCCTCGGCGTTGACCCGTATCACGCCCACCGGGTCGGAGGCGTCATGGAAGTGCTCCATATAATACGCCTTGCAGTCGTCGTCGGACACCTCGGCCTTGGGCCGCTGCCAGATGGGCACCATGGTGTTGACCACCTGGTCCTCCACGATGGTGTTGTAGGCGCCCTTGCCGTCCTCGCCGCCCTTTTCGTCCCACTCCCGGCGCTCCACCTGCATGTGGATGGGCCAGCGCACGTAGTCGGAGTACTTCTTGATAAGCTCCTTCAGCTTCCAGCTTTCCAGATAGGAACTGTAGTCCTCCTCGTCGGCGTCGGGCTTGATGTGCATGACCACGTCCGTGCCCACGTCTGCCTTGTCGCAGGCGGTGATGGTGTATCCGTCCGCGCCGGCGGACTCCCACTTCCAGGCCTGGTCCTCACCGAAGGCGCGGGTGAGCACCGTCACCTTGTCGGAGACCATGAAGGCCGAGTAGAAGCCCACGCCGAACTGGCCGATCACGTCCACGTCTGCGGCGGCCTCGTCCTCGGAGAGACTGTCCCGGAACATGCGCGTGCCGCTGGAGGCGATCACGCCCAGGTTGTTCTCCAGCTCCTCGCGGGTCATGCCGATGCCGTTGTCCCGCACCGTCAGGGTCCGCGCGTCCTTGTCCACATCCAGCTGGATGCGGAAATCCTCGCGGGCCATGCCCACGGTCTCGTCCGTCAGGGACTTGTAGCACAGCTTGTCGATGGCGTCCGAGGCATTGGAGACGATCTCCCGCAGGAATATCTCCTTGTGGGTGTAGATGGAGTTGATCATCAGGTCCAGCAGCCGCTTCGACTCCGCCTTGAACTGTTTCTTCGCCATATAGATACGCTTCCTTTCCAGGCGATTAGCACTCTTTTTATCCGAGTGCTAATCTACCACGTTTTTCCCCCGCTGTCAAGCCCTGAGGCAGAGATTGCGGGATTATGTTAATTACAAGTTATTACAGTTTCCCGGCGGCCCTTTACTTTTCCCGGCGGCGGCGGATATAATACAGATAAGTCAATTTACATAATCCTGTAGGAGGCGAGTCCGATGCGAGCTTTGGGCGCGGTGCTGACGGTGGCGGTGCTGGTCATGTGCATGGCGGCGGCCTGTGGGGCCTCGGCCCCGCCGGCGGCGGAGGACACGCTGACCCTGCCCCGGCCCGCTGAGGACTGGCAGCAGGGGTATCTGACCTTCCTGGAGGACTGCTTCGATATTTTCTCCGCCCTGTGGCCCGACGGCGTCAGCGGCTTCGGCTTCATCGACCTGGATCTGGACGGCACCCCGGAGCTGGTGGTGTTCGACCAGGGCGCGTCCGCCAATATGGGGGCGCATCTGTTCGACCTGTCCGACGGGTGGGTCTGGTGCGTGTCCAGCGGGCTGGACAGCGCCGCCGGCGCTTTCTCCCCCGACTATATGAGCGACGTGAGCGTGTGCGCCAGCTTCTTCGAGTCCTTCCGCCTGAGCCATACGGCCGACGGCTGGCGCTTCTGGGTGGACAGCACCAACGGCACCATGGAGACGGCCTGGGACGAGTTCGTCCGCTTCGACGACCAGGGCGGTATCCTCGTGCCGGTGAGCGTGTGCCAGCAGTATCTGGAGAGCGACCCGGAGACCGGCGCCGTGGTGCGCCAGGAGTACATCGTGGACGGCGCGCAGGCCGACCAGTCCGCCTTCCAGGCGGCGGCGGATGCGCTGCAGGAGGCGGCGGATTCCGGCTATGAGGCCAAGGGCGCGTTCCGCTGGGGCGAGCGGCAGTACGACACCACCACCTACGAGGGCTTCATGGCCCTGGCCCAGGCGGCGGTGGACGCCTACGTGCCCATCACCGACGTGGTCCCCCAGGCCAGGACAGCCGATTGAAGGGCATAGAGCATGCGAAGTGGACGGCCTGGCCGTCCACTTTTCATATTTTTTGCAATTTGGAAACAAAAATACTTGTTTTTTGTAATTTTTGTAATATAATAGACATAACCGCACATTTCAGCGCGATGGGAAAAAGAGGACAGGAACGATGCCGACCCAATGGAAGCGCTCTCCGGAGCAGCTGCACAAGACCTATATCGCCAATACGGAGGCCTTCTACAAGACGGCCGGCCGGGGCCTGGCCGGGCAGATGGACGAGTTCTGCACCGCCTGCGCCCTACAGCTGTTCGCGCGCAGCGCCTGTCTGACCGAGGAACACGCCGAGGCCCTCAACGCCATATACTCCAAGGGGGCGCAGCCGCCCAAGTGGCTGCTGTGGGCGCTCACGTCCGCCGTGGCGGACAGCGGCGCGTTCCTGCCGCCGCTGTTCTTCTGGTCCCTCACCGAGCAGGACGCCAAGCGGGGCACCGACTGCTCACGGGTGTTCGTGCGGATGCTGACCAACATCCTGCTGTGCCTGGCGGCGGTGGACGACGACGTGACTTATGCCGAGGCGGAGTACATCACCGAGTGCGCGGACAAGCTCACCGCCCTGTGCGACAGCGCGGGGGTGAAAAAGGGCAAGCCCGGTCTGCGGGCGGCGGACTTCGTCACCAGCGCTCAGCCCTCCTTCCTGGAGAAAAACCCGCCCCAGGCCGCCGGCCAGACCGGCTCCGCCCAGGGCCAGGGACAGGATAAGGCTGCCGGCGAGGCGCCGGCGGAGAAGCCCGACCTGGACGCGCTCATGGCCGAGCTGGACGGCTTGGTGGGGCTGGAAGAGGTCAAGAAAAACGTAAAAAGCATGATGAACCTGGTGAAGGTCCGGCAGCTGCGGCGGGATAACGGCCTGCCCGTGCCGCCCCTGAGCCTGCACATGGTCTTTTTGGGCAACCCTGGCACCGGCAAGACCACCGTGGCCCGGCTGGTGGGCGGGCTGTACGCCGCCATCGGCGCGCTGACCAAGGGCCAGCTGGTGGAGGTGGACCGCTCCGGCCTGGTGGCCGGCTATGTGGGCCAGACCGCCATCAAGACCCAGGAGGTCATCGCCTCCGCCCTGGGCGGGGTGCTGTTCATCGACGAGGCCTACTCCCTGGCCAGCGGCGGAGAGAACGATTTCGGCCGGGAGGCCATCGAGACCGTGCTGAAGGCCATGGAGGACCACCGGGACGAGCTGGTGGTGATCGTGGCCGGGTACACCGGGCCCATGGAGAAATTCCTCGACTCCAATCCGGGCCTGGAGAGCCGCTTCAACAAGTACATCTTTTTCGACGATTACGACGGGGAAGAGCTCAACGCCATCTTCCACATGCAGTGCAAAAAGAACGGCTACGAGCTGGACGAGGAGGCGGAGGCCTTCGCCAGGGAGTTCTTTGACCAGATGTACGCCGGCCGGGACGAAAACTTTGGCAACGGCCGGGACGTGCGCAACCAGTTCGAGGACATGGTGGTCCGCCAGGCCGACCGGGTGGCGGCCATGGAGGCCCCCTCCAAGGAGGACCTGGTCCGGTTCACAAAGGCGGATTTTCTGCCGGAGGAGGACCCGGCGGAAACAAAGAGTTTGGAATGAACGTCTATGGAAGATAAGCACCTAGGGATATATATCCACATCCCCTTCTGCGCCTCCAAGTGCGGCTACTGCGACTTTTACTCCCTGGCCAACTGCGACAAGAGCATGGGCAAGTATCAGGACGCGCTGCTGCGCCATATCCAGGAGGCCGCCAGCACCATGGCGCCATACTATATAGATACCGTGTACTTCGGCGGCGGCACCCCCAGCTACTACGGCGGCAAGCGCCTGGCGGAGCTGTTCAACGGCCTGAAGCGGGCCGGCAAGGTGCTCAAGAGCGCCGAGGTCACCGTGGAGTGCAATCCCGACAGCGTGAAGAGCCGGGATATGCATCTGCTGCGCAAGGAGGGCGTCAACCGCATCTCCCTGGGGGTCCAGTCCGCCAGCGACGACCTTTTGAAGATCATCGGCCGGCGGCACAACTTCACCCAGGTCAAACGGGCCGTCAAGCTCATCCGCGCCGCAGGGTTCGACGATCTGAGCATGGACCTTATCTACGGCCTGCCCAACCAGACCAAGGCCGACTGGGCCGAGACCCTGGCCAAGGTGCTGGACCTGGAGCCGGACCATCTGAGCTGCTACGGGCTGAAGCTGGAGGAGGGCACCCCCATGTACCGGGACTACAAGGACAGTCCCGTCATCCCCACCGACGACGACCAGGCGGATATGTATCTGTACACGGTGGAGACCCTCACCCACTACGGCTACCAGCAGTACGAGGTGTCCAACTTCGCCCGGCGGGGCCATGCCTGCCGGCACAACATGAAGTACTGGGACATGGAGGATTACCTGGGCTTCGGCCCCGGAGCCCACTCCTGTATGGGCAATACCCGCTTCAGCTTCGTCAAGGATCTGCGGGCCTACATCAAGGGCGTCACCGAGGGCGGCGATATACTGGACGAGCACGAGAAGCTGGACGAGCTGGACCGGGCGGCGGAGTACCTGATGCTGGGCATGCGCCGCAGCCGGGGCATCAGCGAGGAGGAGTACAAAAAGATATACCGCAGCGACTTCGCCCCCATCGAGGCGCTGCTGCAGGAATACGAGAAGGACGGCTGGACGAAGAAATTCGACGGCCGGTGGTGCTTCACTCCCCAGGGCTTTTTGCTGAGCAATATCCTCATCGGCTCCCTGTGGGAGGCCCAGGCCCAGTACCGCATCAGCGGCAACCCCTGGATAGAGGAGAATCTGGATGTGGACGTGGGCGAGCTGGCCGGCGCGGCCGGCGGCGGCCCCCGGATGTGAGAAGACAGAGATACGGGCCTTTGCGCCATAGAGAAAGAGGAGGGTCAGACCATGTCGGAGATAGACGGACTGAGCTTTGACGAGTGGCTGGACCGGGAAAAGAGACAGATAGAATCGGCGGAGCGGCAGACCCAGCGTCCCGCCGGCGGCCAGAGCCGCCGTGTGCAGAGCCAGCGGCCCGCGCCTGCCAGGCCCGCCGTGCGCGTACAGCCGGACGCGCCTCGGCCTGCGCCGGAAAGAGCGCCGTCCGGCCTGTGGGATAAGTGGAAGATACCCCTCATCGCCCTGACGGCGGTGCTGCTGCTGGGCGTGATGGCCCTGGCGGCCGGGTTCGCCTACGCCAGCAAGGTCGCGAAGATCGAGACCATTTATCCCAACGTGTCCGTCAACGGCGTGGCCGTGGGCGGCATGACCGTGGACCAGGCGGCCGCCCTGCTGGGCGACGCGCCGGATAAATACGACAACGCCGCCGTCACGGTGAAATTCTCCACCGGGGAGAGCGTCACCGTCACCGCCCAGCAGCTGGGCCTGGAGCCCGTGGACGGCACCGCGTTCGCCCAGGCGGCCTACGATTACGGCCGGGACGGAAGTCTGCTGGCCAATATGAAGGATTACTTATCCTGCCGCAGCGACGGGATGCAGATGCGGGTGGATCTGGCCGACGCCGGCGGGGTGGATGTGAACGCCATCGAGGCGCTGGTGGCGCCCGTGGCCCAGCAGGTGGACGAGAAGCTGGGCGCCACCCAGGCGCAGATCGGGGAGAACGAGATCACCCTGGTCAAGGACGCCGGCGGGCAGACCGTGGACGTGGCCGCTGTGTGCGCCATGGTCCAGGACGCCTTTGAGCGGGAGGACTACGCCGACATCGAATACGACCCCATCGCCCAGGGCATGCAGCAGGGCCAGACCGTGGACCGGGACGCCGTGCTCCAGCAGCTGTACGACGCGGTGTACGCCGAGGCGGCCGACGCCATGTACGACCCGGTCACCGGCGGCATCACCGACAGCGTCACCGGGGTGCGCTTCGATATGGACCAGGCCCGGCAGATCTGGGACGCGGCCGCTCCCGGCGCGGACGTGGTGATACCCCTTATAAAGGAGGAGCCCGCCCTCACCAGCGAGAAGCTGGGCGGCATGCTCTTCGCTGACGTGCTGGCGGAAAAGAGCACTACCCTCTACGGCTCCATCCCCGCCCGTATCAACAACATCACCCTGGCCGCCCAGGCCATGAACGGCACCGTGCTGCAGCCGGGACAGGAGTTCGACTACAACGCCTGCCTGGGCCAGCGCACCGCCGCCAAGGGCTATCAGGAGGCCGGCGCGTTCGAGGGCGGCAAGCACGTGATGAGCATCGGCGGCGGTATCTGCCAGGGCAGCTCTACCCTGTACTACTGCGCCGTCAAGGCCAATCTCGCCATCACCGAGCGGTACTGCCACCAGTTCGTGGTCACCTATCTGCCCAGGGGCATGGACGCCACCGTCAGCTGGGGCTTCCCCAACTTCAAATTCGTGAACGACCGCACCTTCCCCATCCGCATCGAGGCGTGGGTGTCCGACGGGAACCTGAACATCCGGCTGATGGGCACCAACGTGGACGGCAGCTATGTGGATCTGACAAACGAGACCTGGGAGGACGATACCCACTACTACGCCCAGACCTACCGGAACGTCTATGACGCCAATGGCAACCTCATCAGCTCCACCAAGGAGGCCTACAGCTCCTATGACAAGGAGGAGGCAGTCCAGGCGACTCCCGAGCCCACCCAGGCGCCGGTCCAGGAGCCCGTTCAGGAGCAGGATGTGTACGTGCCGCCTGCCGTCACCGAGCCGGAGTATACCGAGCCGGAATACACCGAGCCGGAGGACGATACCCAGGGCGACATCCAGACCGAGACCGACACAGAGATGCAGGCGCCCCCCGAGGCGCCGCCTGCCGACGCCGCTTGACAATACATCGTTTTGGAGGTAAACCACCGTGAGCAAGGGAAAGTTCTATATCACCACGCCGATCTATTACCCGTCCGACCGGCTGCATATCGGCCATGCCTACTGCACCGTGGCCACCGACGCCATGGCCCGGTACAAGCGCCTGTGCGGGTACGACGTGATGTTCCTCACCGGCACCGACGAGCACGGCCAGAAGATCGAGGATAAGGCCAGAGACGCCGGGGTGGACCCCCAGACCTTCGTGGACCGTATCGTCACCGGCCCCAGGGGCGTGCTGGACCTGTGGAAGCTGATGAACATCTCCAACGACCGGTTCATCCGCACCACCGACGGCTATCACGTCAAGGCTATCCAGCGCATCTTCCGCCGGATGTACGACAACGGCGATATTTATAAGGGCACTTACAAGGGCAAGTACTGCAAGCCCTGCGAGAGCTTCTGGACCGAGAGCCAGCTTAAGGACGGCAAGTGCCCCGACTGCGGCCGGGAGGTGGTGGACGCCGAGGAGGAGGCATACTTCTTCCGGCTGTCGAAGTACGCCGACCGGGTGCGCGATCTGCTGGAGAACACCGACTTCCTCCAGCCCCGCTCCCGCGTCAACGAGATGGTCAACAACTTTATTAAGCCTGGGCTGGAGGATCTGTGCGTGTCCCGCACCAGCTTCACCTGGGGCATCCCCGTGGACTTCGACCCGGGCCACGTGGTGTACGTGTGGATAGACGCGCTGTCCAACTATATCACCGCTTTGGGCTTCGACAACGATGCGTACGACGACTATGACAAATACTGGCCCGCCGACGTGCACTTCGTGGGCAAGGAGATCGTCCGGTTCCACTCCATCATCTGGCCGGCCATGCTCATGAGCATGGGCCTGCCCCTGCCCAAAAAGGTCTACGGCCACGGCTGGCTCAACTTCGGCGGGGAGAAGATGTCCAAGAGCCGGGGCAACGTGGTGGACCCCTATATCCTGGCGGAGAAGTTCGGCGTGGACGCGCTGCGGTTCTTCATGCTGCGTACCTTCCCCTTCGGCTCCGACGGCAACTTCACCAACGAGCTGCTGATCCAGACCATCAACACCGACCTTGCCAACGACCTGGGCAACCTGGTCAGCCGCACCACCGCCATGGTGGGCAAGTACTTCGGCGGGAAGCTGCCCGCCGGCTGCGGCAACTGGGACGAGCCCACCCAGGCGGATGGGGAGCTCATCGGCCTGGCGTCCGGCCTGCGGGGCCGGTATGAGGCCGAGATGGAGAACTTCCAGTTCCAGAACGCCCTGGAGGAGATATTCAAGGTCATCCAGCGGGCCAACAAGTATATCGACGAGAACGCCCCCTGGGCCCTGGCCAAGGATATGGACGCCAACGGTCCCCGGCTGGCCCATGTGCTGTATGATCTGCTGGAGACCACCCGCATCTGCGGCATCCTGCTGACGCCCTTCATGCCGGAGAGCATGGCTAAGCTCTTCGCCCAGATCGACGCGCCGGAGGCCGTCCAGACTTGGGACAGTGCTGCGGTGTGGGGCGCTCTGCCGGAGACGGTATCCCCCAAAAAGGGCGAGAACCTGTTCCCCCGCATCGACATGGAGGCGGCTATCCGCGAACTGGACGCCGCAGCGGAGGCGGCGAAAAAGGCCGCTCTGCCCGCCGTGGAGATCGAGCCGCTGGCGGAGGAGCCGGTGGATTTTGACACCTTCTGCAAGTCCGACTTCCGGGCGGTGAAGGTGAAGGCCTGTACACACGTGAAAAAGAGCGAGAAGCTGCTGTGCTTCACCCTGGACGACGGCACCGGCACCGATAGGCAGATCCTCTCCGGCATCGCCAAGTGGTACCAGCCGGAGCAGTTGGTGGGCAAGACCCTGGTGGCCATCGTGAACCTGCCGCCCAGGAAGATGATGGGCCTGGCGTCCAACGGCATGCTCATCTCCGCCGTGCACAAAGAGCACGGCGAGGAGAAGCTGGATCTGCTGATGGTGGACGACGCCATCCCGGCGGGAGCGAAGCTTTGCTGATATAAGTGTCTCTCCCTCAGTCAGCGCCTTATGGCGCTGACAGTTCCCTCGTCAGAGGGAGCCTAAGCGGTCATAAATTGAAAACCCCTCCCATATCTTTGTGGTAAAAGATATGGGAGGGTTTTTCATGGCCTATGAGGAAAAGAAGCAGGCGCCCCAGACGCCCCATAAGCTGACCATGGACGAGTGCAGCCGGCTGTGGATGAGCGGGGTGGAGGAGGTGCAGAGCTTCGACGAGGGCGAGGTGGCCGTGCGCACCGCCAAAGGCCTTTTGTACGTGCGGGGCGAGGGCCTGCGGGTGGATAAGCTGGAGAAGACCAGCGGGGAGCTGAACATCTCCGGGCAGATCGCCGCGCTGGAATACGACCGGCAGGCCGGCCGGGGCGGCCTGCTGGGGCGGCTTTTCCGCTGATGGCGCTTCCAGCCAAAGCGCAGCTGGTCCAGGCCGGATGGTTTTTGCTGCTGGGCGCGGCGCTGGGCCTTTTCTACGACGCGCTGGGCGGCGCCAGAGACCGGGCTCGGCTGCCCGCCTGGGCGGGAGACGGGCTGTTCGCCCTGACAGCGGCGGCGGTCCTGTTCGCGGGGGGCATGGCCTCCCTGGAGGGCAGGCCCCGGCTGTACATGGCCCTGACCATGGCGCTGGGGCTGGCCCTGTGGCTGGGCGCGGCGTCGCCGGTGAGCCGGTCGTTTTTCGCCTGCGTTTGGGGCCGGGCGGCCTGGCTGGCGGCCCTTTTGAGCGCGCCGCTGGGACGAATGTGGGCTTTTTTCAGAAAAATCGGCAAAAAACTCTTTTCAAATGGGCGGAAATGGTTTACAATAATAGTTACACATTGGAAACAAACCACCCGTCACAGGAAAGGAGGCGTCCGCCGTGAGGTTTCGCAGGAGCAGCTGGATGACCGCGCTGGTCATCGTAGGGCTGATCGCGTACGCCTGTATCACCCTGATGAATATGCGGACAAAAGTGGCCAACGCCAACGAGACCCAGGCGTCGCTGCAAAAGCAGGTGGAGAAGATACAGGAGGAAAACGCCGCGCTCCAGTACGCCATCGAGCACCAGGACGACCCCTCCACCATCGAGGACATCGCCAGGGATAAGCTGGGCCTGGTCATGCCGGAGGAAAAGATCTTTTACGACAGCGGACAGTAAAAAACAAGCCCATTCGGGCTTGTTTTTTTATTGGCCCCGGCGGATGTTGGCGGACAGGTCGGCCAGGGCGGAGGCCGCCTCCATGGTCAGCCGACCCCGGCGGGCTACGTCCGCCAGGCTCAGCATCCCCACCAGTTTGCCGTCCGCCGTCACCGGCAGACGGCGTATCTGCTCCCGGCCCATCCGGGCTGCCGCCGCGTCGGCGGCGTCCTCCGGGGCGCAGGTGGTGATGCCCCGGGTCATGATCTCCCGCAGCATGGTGTCTGTGGGGTCGTAGTCCATGGCGATGCAGCGGGTCACGATGTCCCGGTCCGTCACCAGCCCCCGCAGACGGCCCTCGCCGTCGCACACCGGCAGCGCCCCCAGGTTGTGCCGCTTCATCAGCCGCGCCGCCGCCGTCACCGGCTCCCTCTGGTCGACGGACACCACGTTCCGGCTCATGATCTCTGCTACTTTCATTTTGCGCCTCCCTATGGTATACTATGTAACAGCCAGCGGTCCCGTTCACAGTATGCCCCGGGCAGGCGGTTTTTATTCATCCGTCTGTCCGGCCAGCGCGGGCCCCACCGCGTCGGCAAACAGCTCCGCCGCCGTGATCGCCTCCTGCAGGGTGTTGCCCGCCGTGCCGATCTCCAGCAGGATGCTGCCGGGGGTGAACTGCTGGTTGTACCGATAGGGACACACCAGCGTGGGACGGGTCAGATGGGGGTACTTTTCCTCCACCAGCTCCTGCAGGCTCAGGGCGAAGGCCAGGTTCTGCCGCCAGTTGGGGTGCTCCAGGTTCTCGTCCGTGCCTACCACGAACATCAGCTGCGCGGCGCTCTCGTCCAGCTCGTCCGACACGGTCTTGTACATCACCTCGTCGGTCCCCAGCGCGTCCCGGTGCAGATCGATGATCATGGCGATGTCCGGGTCCTGCTCCAGGTACTGCCGTATGGCCTGCTCCGCCCGGCCGTAAGAGCCGTTGTAGCTGGGCCAGTCGTACAGCTCCGTGTCCACGACGACCCGCAGACCGTAGTTCTCCAGCGCCTGGGCCAGCGCCTGGCCCACCCGTATCACCGTGTGGCCGGGGTCGATGGTCCGGTAGTCGGCGGTGGCCTCGTACTGGTCCTCTCCGTCGGGGGTGTACGCCTCCGTGCCGTGGGTGTGGATGATCAGGATCTGCGCGCCGTGATCGGGCAGGGTGATCGGCAGGCCCTCCTGCTCCGGAAGAGATATGTCCTGCAGGTCTATGTCCGTGTCGTTCCGTACCGGATCCTGCCAGGTGATGGTGGTGGCGACCACCTCCGCCTCCGGCTCCCAGCCGTGGACGACGGCCGCCGGCGTGGCCGTTGGCTCCGCCGAAGGCGCGGGCGTGCGTGTGGGCGCGGCGGTGACGGGAAGAGGCTCCGGCTCATCTTCGCCGCCAGCGGCGGATGGCGCCGGGGAGGATGGGGCTGTGTTTTCCGGGGAAGGCGACGGGCTCTGGCTCACGGAGACCGTCCGTCTGGCCGGCGCCGGCGTGGCCGTGACGGGCACCGCCGTGGGCGCGGCGATGACGGCGGTGGAGATGGGCGCGGCCGTTCCCGCCAGCCGGGGCGTGGGCGGTACCACCGCCCGGGGCGTGGCAGAGGGCCGCGCGTCCTCCGCAACGGGTGAGCCGTCGGGATCCAGTACCTGGCGGAACACCTGGACCGCGTCCCGGTCCGTCACCGGTATCACGCCGGACAATACCCCCAAAAGGGCAAAGCAGACCAGCAGCAGGACCAGAGAAAACAGCTTGAACTTCACAGGGAAGCCCCCTTTCGGATGTATAGACATATATGTATATGCGCGCCGGAGGGAGAATATACCAAAGATGTGAACAACAGAAAGGAGAAAACATAAAAAATGAAAGTGACTTACAGGCCCCAGGGCGTTTGCTCCCGCCAGATGACCATCGAGGCCGAAGACGGCGTTATCAAAAGTGTGGAGGTGGTGGGGGGCTGCAACGGGAATCTCCAGGGAATCACCCGGCTGGTGGAGGGAATGGACGTGAAAGAGGCCATATCCCGCCTGGAGGGCATCCGCTGCGGCTCAAAGCCCACTTCCTGCCCCGATCAGCTTGCAAAGGCGCTGAAACAGTTAACATAATCTGCAAGAAAAATTGTATTTTTGTAGACATAATCCGGCGTCCCGGCACCAGTCGGATGGCGATTTATTGGAAATTTCTGTCGAATTTTTGGACGAATACCAAATTTTTCCAATTGCAAAACACAAGATATAGAAGAAAATTCGGCGTATTTGCAGAAAAATGACACAATCTATTGTGCGTTTGTTACAATTTCCAATTTAAAAAGCTGTCTTTTTGACACAATGCCGATTGTTTTATTGCTTTCCTTTCAGATATAATACAGTTACTGAAAATGAATTTTGGGATATTAGTTCCTGCATTTTGGTATCTGTGAAGGGAGGCAGCCCGTATGAAGAGTCGGTGGTTCGTGAAAATAGCGGCGATCGTATGCGCGGTCTGCCTTGCCTTGGGCGTGATGAGCCAGACGGTCTTTACCAGAGCGGACGCTATCGACGAGACCGCCTATGTGGCCGAGCAGCCGGAGGCCACCTTCGTGGTGCTGGGCGAGGCGTCCCCCGCCCCCACCGCCGCCGATAACCGCATGAGCGTACCGCTGTACGTCATGGGCGAGCAGGCCGGCGTGTGCGCCGTGATAGACGGCGAGCCCTACATGGGCGTGGCGGACTTCTGTCAGGCGCTGGGCCTGGACGCCCAGATCGTGGATAACGGCATGGGCGTGTCCCTCGCCATGGACAAGCTCATGCTCCTGGCCCAGACGGACCAGAACTACCTGATGTGCAACGGCCGGTACCTCTATCTGGAGCACGGCGTGCGCCTCGTCGACGGGGCCGTGGCCCTGCCTATGGAGCAGCTGGTGCGGTGCATGGGCCTGACGGCCTACTGGGACCGGGCAAAGTGGACCATCGACCTGGACAGCGTCGACGTCGATCCCATTGCCGAGGGGACCGCGTATTACAACGAGGCGGACGTCTACTGGCTCAGCCGGCTGATCTTCGCCATGGCCGCTGACGAGCCCATGGATGCCAAGATCGCCGTGGGCGATGTATGCGTCAACCGGCTGGGGGACGAGCGCTTCGCCGGGCAGAGCAACATCTACGAGGTGGTCTTCGCCAAGAACCAGTTCGAGGTGGTCACCACCGGCATGATCTATGTGGAGCCGGACGAGGCCTCCGTCATCGCCGCCAAGCTGGCGCTGGAGGGGTACGACCTGACCAACGGCGCGGCCTATGTGGCCCAGAACGATATGGGCGCGGGGTTCGAGCAGGTGGCCAGCGTGGGCGATCTGCAGTTCTACAGCGCGGACGCTTGATAGCGGCCGGGGCCTGTGGTATACTGCCGACAGGCGTAAGGATAACGAAATAAAAAAGCACGCCGGAGGGCGTGCTTTTTTCTGTGAGGGACAGTATGAAGGAACTTCTCAGACAGGGGCTGGCGGACCTGGGCGTGCCGGCGGACGAGGGGCAGCTCGACGCGCTGGCGGCGTACGGCGCGCGGCTGATGGACGTCAACCGGGTCACGAACCTGACCGCCATCCGGGACGCGGACGAGGCGGCCCGGCTGCACTTTCTGGACAGCGCCGCGCTGCTGACGCTGGCGGACTTTGCCGGCAAAAGCGTGATAGACGTGGGCTCCGGGGCAGGCTTTCCCGGCGTGCCCCTGCGCATCCTGCGGCCGGACGTGCGCCTGACCGTGGTGGACAGCGTGGGCAAGAAGGTGGATTTCGTGCGGGATAGCTGCGCCGCCCTGGGGCTGGAGGACGTGACGTGCCTGTGGGGCCGGGCGGAGGAGCTTCCCCGGCTGCGGGAGAGCTTCGACATCGCCGTGAGCCGGGCGGTGGCGGAGCTGCCCCTGCTGGCAGAGCTGTGCCTGCCCCTGGTGAAGGCGGGCGGGCTGTTTTTGGCCATGAAAAAGCCCGACTGCGACGAGGAGGTCGGCCGGGGGGACTTTGCCGTCCGCGCCCTGGGGGGACGGATACGGGATATAAAGCGCTATACCGTGCCGGGCACGGAAGTGGTCCACGCGCTGGTGGTCATGGAGAAGGTGAGGGCCACGCCGGTCCAGTACCCCCGCCGGTGGGCCCAGATCAAGAAAAAGCCCCTGCTGGGGTGAGCTCTACGCTCCGTCGGTTGCGAAGAGGGGCGCGGCCGGGTATGATGGGCGCGAGGTGAGGCATATGCAGGAGCTCGACCGGGCAAAGCTGGGGGCTTTCGTGGCCCAGCTGCGAAGGGAAAAGGGTCTGACACAAAAGCAGCTGGCGGACCGGATATACGTCTCCGACAAGGCCGTTTCCAAATGGGAGCGGGGCGCGGGACTGCCCGATATAACCCTGCTCATCCCCCTGGCAGAGGCCCTGGAGGTGACGGTGACGGAGCTGCTGGAGGGCCGGCGGCTGGAGCGGTCGGAGCCGGTGAGCGCCGACGAGGCGGAGGCGCTGGTGCGCAGAGCCCTGGCCCTGTCCGGGGAAAAAACGGCCCGGGGCGGACCGGACCGGAAAAAGTGGGGCCTGCGGTACGGACTGTGCCTGGCGCCGGCCCTGGCGGAGGGAGCGTGGCTGGTCCGGGGGATGCTTTATGACGCCGCCCACTGGGCCGTGTACTACCCGGCGGCGCTGCTGACGGGCCTGGCCGCCGGGTTCGGGCTGTACTTCTGCCTGCTGGCAAAGACCCGCCTGCCCTGGTACCACGACGTGGACCGGCTGGGGTTTTATTACGACGGACCCATGCGCATGAATGTGCCGGGGGTGCGCTTCAACAACCGGAACTGGCCCCATATCCTGCGCTGGGTGCGGGTGTGGTGCCTGCTGACCATGACCGGCAGCGGGGCGGTATGCATGCTGGCCAAAGCGCTGCTGGGGCCGGGGCCGTTGGCCCAGTGGCTGCCCATGGCGTCCCTGGCCGGACTGCTGGCGGCGGTGTACGTACCGGGAAAGAAGTACGAATAGCATACAGACGCGCCGGAGAGGGGCGTATCTCTCCCCCAGTCAGCGCCAATGGCGCTGACAGCCCCTCGTCAGAGGGGGCCGGATAATGGGGCGCGCAGATCGGCCTGTAAAATATGGTAAGGCGCGGTGCGTGAGCACCGCGCCTTTTGCGTCAGAACGGGAGATAGCTGAGCAGACGGACCAGGGACTGGCGGATGCTCTCCAGGTCCTGCCTGAGGATGGCCCAGTTGGTCTCCAGACGGCTGCCGTATTCGGTCAGGGAGCCGTGGGCCCGCAGCGCTGTGGGAGAGCTGCCGGTGAAAAAGCCTACCGCCACGGCGACTATGCCCACCAGAAAGCACACCAGGGCGATGCCGGTGATCACGCGCCAACCCCTGCGCATGACGGAGTTCTTACGCATGGATGGTCACCTTCTTTCCCAGGGTCAGGTCCGCCAGACCCAGCAGGGCCTTGGAAAAGCCCGTGACCATGGCCACGTCTGTCCACAGACCGAGCCACAGGACGATCAGGCCCAGGGCCAGCAGTATGAGCGCCGCGCCGAAAAGCACCGCCGCGTCTGCGATGATGCTGATGCACCACAGGCCGCCTATCACCGCCAGGAATGCGCCCAGCAGTATCACGGCGCCCGGTATCAGCAGCGCCGGTATCAGCAGCAGCCCCAACAGCACCAGCGGTAACACCAGGAAAATGACGGACAGCAGGAACAGCGGCAGTCCGGCCCACAGGGGTATCACCCGCTCCACCGCCTGGAAGGTCTGGGGCGCGGCGGGAGCGGGAGCCTGCCGGGACTCCTCCGGCGCGTCGGCGGGCACGGGCTCCGGTCCGGGGGCGGAGGTCTCCGCCGGCTTGGCCGGTTCGGGGCGCTTGCCCCATAGCTCCTCGTATGCAGGGTCGGCGGCCGGCTTGGCCGGCGCGGTCTGCTCGGGCGCGGACTTTTCAGCCTCGGGCTTCTGCTCCGGCTCCTTGGCGGCCTCGGGCTTCCGCTCGGGCGCGGGCTCCGGCTCAGGCTCCGGGGCGGGAGCCGGCTCGTCCGGCAGGGCGGCCAGGTCGGGCAGATCGTCCAGATCGAACTGGGGCAGATCCTCCCTGATGCGGGCGGCCAGCTGCTCCGCCTCGGTCTCCGGCGCGGCCTCGGCCTCCGGCGTCGGTGCGGCGGGGGCCTGGGCTTCCAGCGCGTCCAGAAGCTCGTCCTCATAGCCGTCGGCATCGTATATGCGGCTCAGGCGAATGGCCTGGCGGGTGGTGGAGCCCAGCTTTTCCAGCAGCGCCTGCTGTCCCTCCGGACCGGCTGCGTCGAACAGCGCGCCGTAGCGGCCCAGGGTCTTCTCCCGGTCGGCGCGGGTCATGAAGATGAGAAGCTGGCTCAGCTCCGCCAGGTATTGGGGCTTGTTCATAGGCAGTTCCTTTCAACGCCGCGAAATGCGGCCATACATCACATATTATAAAGTGAAATGGCCGCCCGGTCAAGTCTTGGCTTGACAATGCGCTTTGGCAACTATAAAATAGATGGGTCAAATTCAGGAAAAAGAGGTCTCGTGCTATGGCGAAGGATAAACAGGTGACCCAGATCACCTCCATGGAGGACGATTTTGCCCAGTGGTACACCGACGTGTGCACCAAGGCGCAGCTGATAGATTACTCCGGCGTGAAGGGCCTGTTCGTGCTGCGGCCCTATGGCTACGCCATCTGGGAGAATATCCAGGCGTGGCTGGACAGAGAGTTCAAGCGCACCGGACACGAAAACGTGTCCATGCCCATGCTCATCCCCGAGAGCCTGCTGCAGCGGGAGAAGGACCACGTGGAGGGCTTCGCACCCGAGTGCGCCTGGGTCACCATGGGCGGCAGCGAGCAGCTGCCCGAGCGGCTGTGCGTGCGGCCCACCAGCGAGACGCTGTTCTGCGACCACTGGAAAAACGTGCTCCACTCCTGGCGGGACCTGCCTATGAAGTATAACCAGTGGTGCAGCGTCATGCGCTGGGAGAAGACCACGCGCCCCTTCCTGCGGGGCCGGGAGTTCCTCTGGCAGGAGGGCCATACCCTGCACGCCACCGAGGCCGAGGCCAGGGAGGAGACCCTGCAGATGCTGGACATCTACGCCCGGTGCTGTGAGGAGCTGCTGGCCATGCCCGTCATCAAGGGCAACAAGACCGAGAAGGAGAAGTTCGCCGGGGCGGAGAACACCTATACCATCGAGTGCATGATGCATGACCACAAGGCCCTCCAGTCCGGCACCAGCCACTACTTCGGAGACGGCTTCACCAGGGCTTTCGACATCACCTTCCAGGATAAGAACAATCAGGCCAGCTATCCCCACCAGACCAGCTGGGGCCTGTCCACCCGCACCATCGGCGGGCTCATCATGACCCACGGCGACGACCGGGGCCTGGTGCTGCCGCCCCATGTGGCCCCCGTGCAGGTCATCGTGCTGCCCATCGCCGCCCATAAGCCTGGCGTCACCGAGGCGGCCGAGCAGATCGTGCAGCGGCTGCAGGATGCCGGTATCCGGGCCAAGGGCGACTTTTCCGACAACAGCCCCGGGTGGAAGTACGCCGAGTACGAGATGAAGGGCGTGCCTGTGCGCCTGGAGATCGGGCCCCGTGACCTGGAGAGCGGCCAGGCCGTAGCCGTGCGCCGGGACAACGGCGAGAAGACGTTCATCCCCCTGGATGAGCTGGAGCAGAAGGTCCCCGCGCTGCTGGAGGACGTGCAGAAGGGCCTATACGACAAGGCCAAGGCCAATCTGGACAGCCACACCTGGCCCGCCCAGACCGTGGAGGAAGTGAAGGAAAAGGCCATGGACGGCTTCGTCAAGACCATGTGGTGCGGCGATACCGCCTGTGAGGAGAAGATGAAGGAGCTGGCCGGCGTTTCCAGCCGGTGCATCCCCTTCGAGCAGGAGAAGCTGGGGGACGTGTGCCCCTGCTGCAGCCGGCCGGCCAAGCACATGATCATCTGGGGCGTGGCGTATTAAACCTGATACAAGAGCAGAAATTGGAAAAACCGGGGACGGTCACGTCCCCGGTTTTTTGTCGGCTGGCGCGGGGCGCTTTTCACAGAGACTTGCGTAAAAGCGTCGGGGGGGTATAATGCAGAAAAACTAAAAAAGGAGAACGACCATGAAAAAGAGCGTGCTTCTGGTCCTGGCGGTCCTGGCGGCGCTGTGCCTGACGGGGTGTGGAAAGGAGCCGGCGTCGGAGGAGGACATAAAGGCCGATCTGGCGGCGGAGCTGACAAAGCCCAGCGGGGATGTGGATATGACCGGGATGGAGATCATCAAGCGGCAGACCGACAAGAAGGAAAAGACCGATCTGGTGTATGTGGCGGTGACGTACGAGAGCCCGGCAGCGGCGTATAGGGAGAGCTATGCGCTGACCTACGGGCTGTACAATGAGGGATGGCTGCTGGATGAGACGGAGGCATACGAAACGGAGAGCTGGAAGGTCGAACCGCTGGCGGGGCCCACGGCGGAGATGATGCGGGCGGACATCCCGGCGGAGGCGGAACTGGTGAGCGAGGAGCTGGCGCTGGAGGATGGCCGGGACACGGCCACGTACAGGGCAGAGGAGGAGCACACATACTGCGACGTGACCAGGACGTGGCAGGTGGAGGCCGCCTTCGACATGGATACGGAGCAGTGGACGGTGGGCGCGCCGGCAGAGGAGCGGGCGGAGAACTGGAAGCTGGTGGGACATTACCTGGCGGTCGGCGGCAATGCGGGTGTGACTTTCGTGCCAACGGAGAGCGGGGAGCTGGACGGCACGAACGGCACGATCGTCGGAACTGTCCTCTCCATGCTCCGGGAAAGCCTCGTTGAGGACTTGAGCGAGCAGGGGGATGGGACGGTGCGGAAGTACACCATCGTTTCTGAGGACGGCTGGCACCCCTATGATCTGATCGTGGATATGGATGAGGGGGCCACCTGCCATGTCGTCGATCTTCCCAACGAGGAGGAGGGACAAGACCTTCAGATGGTGTTCATGGCCGAGGCAGAGCCGGGCTGGCGATGCGGGGACGACGCGGTATGGAGCTGGGACGGAGCGGGAACGGTGACCGTCAGCGGCAGCGGGCCGATCTGGAACAGCAGAGACGCATATCCAAATATGAGTGGTCTTCATTTACTTCCCTCAGATGCCCTGGATGAGGAGGACGCAGAAAAATGGAAGGGGTCTGTTACTTGGGGCAGTATCGGCACCAACGGTAAGCTGGAGCGTTTGGTGATCGAAGAGGGGATCACCACCATAGGCACGCTGGCGTTTACGAGGTGCGGCCCGCTCACCTCCGTGGAGCTGCCGGAGAGCCTGCAGGTCATCAAGACCGGGGCGTTCTATTCCTGCACAGATATGGAGAAGATCACGATCCCGGAGAGCGTGACGGAGATCGAAGAGGGCGCTTTTGAAGATTGCCCGGCGCTGACCATATACGGCAAGGCGGGCAGCGCAGCGGAGGTGTACGCGGCGGAAAACGGGATACCCTTTGTGGCGGAATGAGTTTTCCGAAAATGATAAAATTATGAGGCGATTTTTACCGTTTGCGGGTGTATCATGGGCACAGTGAAATAAGAAACGGGACTCCGGCGGGACACCGCCGGGGTCTTTTTATGGAGGTGGACGGGGTCGGTGAGAGCGGAAAAGTGGCTGGAGGAGGACGGGCTGACCCTGCTGGAGGGCTGGGCCAGGGACGGTATGACGAGAGAGCAGATCGCCGGGCAGATGGGCATCGGCCTGAGCACGTTCTATACATGGCAGAAGAAGTACCCCCAGATCGCCCAGGCGCTGCGCAAAGGCCGGGAGCTGGTGGACTATCAGGTGGAGGCGGCGCTGCTGGACAAGGCCCTGGGGGGCGACCTGCGGGCCCAGATGTACTGGCTGAACAACCGGCGGGGCGACAAGTGGCAGGAGCATCCCAAGGAGAAAACGGAGGATGGTTGCGAGCCGGTAACGGTGATCGTGGATGGGTGAGATCAGGCTGCGGGAGCTCTTGGGTCCCGCGTTTTTGGAGCTGGAACGGGACGTGTTCCGGCACGGACATACACATTACGATCTCAGCGGGGGACGGGGGAGCCTGAAGAGCTCCGCCGTCTCCCTTTTTGTGCCGCTGCTGCTGGTGCAGCACCCGGAGGCCCACGCGCTGGTGTTGCGCAAGGTGGGCAACACCCTGCGGGACAGCGTGTTCGCCCAGTACATGTGGGCCGTGGACAAGCTGGGGATGGGGGCGCTGTGGGAGGCCAGGATGTCGCCGCCGGAGCTCATATACCGGCCCACAGGGCAGCGCATCCTCTTCCGGGGAGCGGACGACCCCATGAAGCTGAAGTCCCTCAAGGTCCCCTTCGGATACATCGCCGTGACCCATTTCGAGGAGAAGGACCAGTTCGCCGGCAGGGAGGAGATACGCTCCATATTGCAGTCCACCATGCGGGGCGGGGAGCTCTTTTGGAATTTCGAGAGCTACAACCCACCCATATCCCGGGACAACTGGGCCAACCGGGATGCGCTGGAGGACCGGCCGGACCGGCTGCGGCACAAAAGCACCTACCTGGACGCGCCCAGGGCGTGGCTGGGGGAGGCGTTCTTTGCCGAGGCGGAGCGGCTGCGGGCCCGGGACGAGCGGGCATACCGGCACGAGTACCTGGGCGAGGCTGTGGGCACCGGGGCCAGCGTATTCACACGTCTGGAGGCGCGGGCCATCTCCGACGAAGAGCTGGCCCGGTTCGACCGCATCTTCCAGGGGGCGGACTGGGGCTGGTACCCGGACAAGTTTGCCTTCCTGCGCACGGCATACGACGCGGCGCAGGAGCGGATATACCTGTTGGATGAATATTATGTAAACTGCAAAAGCAACCGGGAGACGGCCCGGTGGGTCCTGGACAAGGGCTACGGCGACTACCCCATCGTGTGCGACAGCGCCGAGCCAAAGAGCGTCGCCGACTGGCGGGATATGGGCCTGCCGGCACGGGGCGCGGTGAAGGGACCGGGGAGCGTGGATTACGGCTTCAAGTGGCTGCAGGGGCGGACCATCGTGGCCGACCCGGTACGGACGCCCAATGCGTACCGGGAACTGGCCGGGTATGAGTACGCCAGGGATAGTGAGGGGAACCTCATCAGCGGGTATCCGGATAGGGACGACCACGCCATATCCGCCCTGCGGTACGCCTATGAATCACTATTCAACAGACGAGGTGCGATGGCATGAGAGATGCGAGAGACTATGGAGCGCTGGAGGCGAAGGCGCGGGAGGTGTTCGGTGTGCGGCCGCTGGAGAGCGTGCAGACCCGGCGGCTGCTGCGCCGGTGCGCGGCGGTGTACCGGGGCAGGCCGGAATGGCTGGACGAGGACCCGGAAAACCAGATACGGACGGTGGGCATGGCCCGGAGCATATGCTCGGAGACGGCCCGGCTGGCCGTGCTGGCGGCAGGGGTGACCGTGGGCGGCGGCACGGAGCGGGCGGCGTGGCTGCAGCAGCAGATCGACCGGTGTTATTTCAGCCTGCGCCACTGGGCGGAGCAGGGCTGCGCCTATGGCACGGTCATCCTCAAGCCCAACGGCAGGGACGTGGAGCTGCTCACCCCGGAGCAGTTTTTCATCACCGACACCGACGGGGGAAGCGTGACCGGGGCGGTGTTCTTCTCCCGCCGGTACGATCAGCAGCGGGGGAAGTATTTCACCCGGATGGAGTATCACCGCTTTCTGCCCGACGGGCGGTACGGGGTGTCCAACCGGTGTCTGATGGCGGACTCCCCGTCGGAGGCGGGCAGGGAAGTGGCTATAGAGGCCACGCCCTGGGCGGCCCTGGCGGAGGACGTGATCGCCGAGGGGGTGGAGCGGCCCCTGTTCGGCGTGCTGCGCATGCCGGCGGCCAACTATCTGGACCCGGCCTCGCCCATGGGGCTGCCGGTGTTCGCCGACGCGCTGGAGGAGCTGCGGGACCTGGATGTGGCCTACAGCCGCAACGCCTCTGAGATCTACGACAGCCGGCGGCTGGCACTGCTGGACGACCGGCTCACCGAGCAGGCCGGCGTGCCGGTGGGCGCGGCCAGGCGGATAAAGCTGCCCCGGTTCATCAAGCGGGCCTTCGGCTCCGGCGCGTCGGAGTATTACCAGGAGATCGACCCGGCGCTGAACACCGAGACGCGGCTGAAGGGGATAGACGCCCTTTTGAGCCAGATCGGCTTCAAGTGCGGGTTCTCCAACGGCTATTTCGTGTTCAACCAGCGCTCCGGCCTGGTCACCGCCACCCAGGTGGAGGCCGACGACCGGCGGACCGTGCAGCTGGTAAAGGATGTGCGGGACAAGCTGGAGACGGCGCTGGACGGGCTCATCTACGCCCTGGACCGGCTGGCGGAGGGGTACGCCCTCACGCCGGCGGGGGCGTATGAGGCGGTCTATGACTTCGGGGACGTGACCTACAACCGGGAGGAGGACAGGGCCCGGTGGTACGGGTACGTGGCCGACGGGAAGGCCCCGTTCTGGTATTACCTGACGAAGTTCGAGGGGTATTCGGAAGAGCAGGCTAAGGCCGTGGAGGCTGCGGCCAGGCCGATGGAGTGTGATCTTACGGCCGACGGGCCTTAAACGGGGAGACCATATGGAACAGACCACCGACACCGCTGCACAGCAGCAGGAAAAGACGTTCACCCAGGCGGAGGTGGATGGGCTCATCGCCCAGCGCCTAGCCAGGGAACGGAAAAAGTACCCCGACGAGAAGGAGCTGGCCGCCTTTTACGCCTGGCGGCAGTCCGGCGGGGTGCGGTTCACAGACCGGCTGGGACCGGAGGGGGACGGGAGCCTGACGCGGGAGCAGATCATGGCCATCCCCGACCGGTCCCGCCGCCGGCAGGCTATCGCGGACAATCTGGACTTATTTTGAAAAGGAGAAGAGAAAATGGCAGAGGAAAACATCATCCAGGAGAGCAGCCTGGCGCGGGTGCGGGAGATCGAGTTCGTGTCCGCTTTCGCCGGGTCCATCGGAAAGCTCATGGAGGCCATCGGCGTGACCCGGAAGGTGCCCAAGCAGGCGGGCGCCGTGCTCAAGAGCTACAAGGCCAAGGGCACGCTGGCCTCCGGCGACGTGGCAGAGGGCGAGACCATCCCCCTGAGCCTTTATCAGACCGAGGCGGTGGACGTGGGCGAGATCACCCTCAAGAAGTGGCGCAAGGCCGCCACCGCCGAGGCCATCATCGACCGGGGCTACGACCAGGCCGTGGATATGGTCACCGACGAGATGCTCCGGGACGTGCAGAAGACCGTCCGCAAGGACTTTTTCGACTTTCTGGGCACCGGTACCGGCACCGCCTCCGGCGAGACCTTCCAGGCCGCCATCGCCCAGGCCTGGGGACAGCTGCAGGTGCTGTTCGACGACGACGCGGTGCCTTGCGTGTACTTCATGAACCCGCTGGACGCGGCCGACTACCTGGCCAGCGCCCCCATCGCCATGCAGACCGCCTTCGGGCTGAGCTACGTGGACAGCTTCATGGGCCTGGGCACCGTCATCCTCAACAGCTCCGTGCCCAAGGGCACCATCTACGCCACCGCCAAGGACAATCTGGTGCTGTACTATGTGCCGGTCAACGGGGCGGACCTGGGCGAGGCCTTCGATTTCACCAGCGACGACACCGGCTACATCGGCATCCATGAGGCCGCCGATTACGCCAACATGACCGCCGCCGATACGGTGGTGTGCGGCATGCGGCTGCTGGCCGAGAAGCTGGACGGCATCGTCAAGGCCACCATCGGCGCGTGATGAACTGGGCGCAGTACGCGGCCCTGTACCCGGATGGGCCGGATGAGAGCGGCTTTGACCGGCTCGGCTGGGAGGCCCGGCGGGTGATGGAGCAGGCTGCCACCGGCGTGGACGGGGTGTGCAAGCTCACCGCCGCCCCGCCGAAGGAGAGCGCCGCCGTGCAGGCGGTGGAGCGGTGCCAGGCGGCGCTGGTGCATCTGCTGTGGCAGCAGGAGCAGGCGGAGGGATACGCCAAGAGGGCCGACGGCAGCGTGGCCGGGCGGGTGGTGACGGCGGTCACCGCCGGCAGCGAGTCGGTCAGCTACGCCGCTCCCGCCGCAGCGTCGGAGCAGCAGCGGCAGGCGGCGCTGGCCCGGACCGTGGAGCGCTACCTGGCCGGGGTGCCCGACGCAAACGGGGTGAATCTGCTGTATGCGGGGCGATACCCTGCGGTGGGGGACAGACGCGATGTATGAGGACGTGGTGACGGTGTTTGACCGGCGGCGGACGGAGGACGGGAAGACCGTATGGTATCCCACCGTGATCGAGGGGGTGCATGTGGACGCATCCTTCTCCGCCGGAGAGGCCGGATACGGACGGAGCCGGGACTGCAGAGCGGCGGTGCTCATCCCCTATATCCGGCTGGAAGGGGCGCCCGCCGTGGCCGGAAAGCTGGTGCTGCCGCCAAAGCTGTGGCGGCGGGTGGACACGCCGGAGATGTACCTCACCTTCGCCGGGGGCGAGGACTTCGACTTCTTCGTCACGGAGGACTGGCAGAGCACCGACCCGGTGGCGGACGAGGACTACAACGGGGGCTTTTACGGCTATATGGCCCGGACGAGGGACGGGGTGTTCGCCGTGGCCTCCGTATGCCGGTACGACGCGCTGCCGCACTATGAGGTAACTGGAAGATGAGCGGTATCCATTTCAAGGGGTTCTCCCTGACGGAAAAGGGCGTGCGGGCACGTCTGGATATGACCAGGCCCTCCGTGCGGGCCACGAGGGCCTATGTCAGGCTGCATCAGATGGCGGCGGAGGATATGCTGCCCTACATGCCCGCCCGCACCGGCGGCTTCCGGGAGCGGACAAGGGCGGCCAACGCCGCCATAGCAGGGTCCGGGCATATCTACGCCGGCGTGGGGCCCATGGGGCGGTATCTCTACCGGGGCCGGGCGATGGCGGACGCCGCCACCGGCCGGGGACCGGCCATGATACCCGGCGTGGGGCCCCGCTTTGCACGGGGCGCAAGCCTGACCGTCACGGACAGGCCCCTGCGCTACTCCGCCGCAGGAGCCCAGCCGGCATGGTTCGAGAACGCCAAGGCCCGGCGCATCGGTGTTTGGACGAGCGAGGTGCAGAGGATCATCAATGGCGGAAAATAAAAAGGAGCAGCTCCGGTATGACCCGGAGGGAGCCCAGGCGCTCACCGGCGTCATATGCCGGCTGCTGGACGAATACCCCGGCCTGGGACCGGCGGAGCGGTTCGCCTTCGCCACCCTGGGGGCCGGGGACGGCATGGCCATGTTCCCCGGAGACGGGGCGGTCATCGAGAGCGAGACGCGCTCCGTCACCGGGCGGGTGCGTCAGGTGTGCCGGTATCCCTTCGCGGCGGTGTGGCGGGGCGGTGGTCTGACCGAACAGAGCCGGTCCGCCGTGAAGGAGCGGCTGGACGCACTGGGCCGATGGCTGGGCCGCCAGCCGGTGACGGCGGACGGCGGCTCGTACCGGCTGGAGACATATCCCCCGCTGGCGGGAGGAAGGCGGCTGCTGGGCTTTTCCATCCAGAGCCCCGCCTGCCTTGCACAGCGGGACGAGCATCAGACCGAGACCTGGGCGGTGGAGATGGCCGCCCGGTATGAGAACATTTTCTATCTTTGATATGGAGGTAACACAAATGGCAAAGCTCAACCGTGAGGCCCTGGGCCACTACCTGGACACGGACTTCCACACCAAGGTCAGCGAGGCGGCCGAGGCGCAGTTTGAGATCATCGGCGACGACATCGAGGAGATGAGCGTGGAGCTCAACTCCGACACCGAGCAGATCAAGAACATCCTGGGCCAGACCAAGACGAAGGACAACGGCTATACCCCCAGCATGGAGGCCGACCCCTTCTATGCCGACCCGGACAAGAAGCTGTACCCCAAGCTGCGGGACATCGCCATGGGCAGGCTCAAGGGCGACGAGTGCAAGACCCTGATGCTGGAGGTCATCGTGGAGGATACCGAGGCGGCCAACCACCTGGCGTGGCTGCGTGAGGTGATGGTCAAGCCCAACAGCTACGGCGGCTCCACCGAGGGGTTCAACATCCCCTTCACCGTCAGCGAGGACGGGGACAGCCAGAAGGGCTATGTGTCCGCTGAGAGCATGAAGACGGGCAATCCCACCTTCACCGAGGGTGCGATCCCCGGCGTCGGCGGCTGAACGACAGACGGAGGGAGAGACGATGGTCTCTCCCTCATTTTCGGAATACAGAAAGGAGATAAAAATGGCAGACGTGATGAAGCTGCAGGTGGAGACCGGGGCGGTCACGGTAGAGGTGCAGGACGAGCGGGGCCAGGTGATCGGCTCCTTCGACTTCAATCCCACCGACTCCAACATCCTCAAGCGCTACGGCGCGGCGGTGGACTTTTTCAACAGCCTTTCCTATGACGGCACCGGCAGCGACGAGCAGCAGCTGGAGGCCATGAACAAGCTGGCGGACGACATAGCCGGCCAGTTCGACCTGCTGCTGGGCGGCCATGTGTCCGAGGGCATCTTCGCCAAGTGCGGGCCCCTGACGGTGACCAAGAACGGGGACTTCTTCTTCGAGAAGGTGCTGGAGGGCATCGGCTCGCTCATCGAGCAGACCACCAAGAAGCGCCTGGACAAGAAGCTGGCCAGGATCAACAAGGCCACCGCCGGATACCGGAAATGAGCCTGTGGCGCTTGCCGAAGGAGCTCACCGTAGGCGGGAGGGCCTATGCCATCCGGACGGACTTCCGGGACGTGCTGCATCTGCTGGACGTGTTCGCGGACCCAGAGTATGAGCCGGACGAGAAGGCGGCGGTGTGTCTGCGAGTGATGTACCCTGACTGGGAGAGCATCCCGCAGCAGCTGCAGCAGGCGGCGGTGGACGCGGCGGTGGGGTTCATCGACGGCGGCGTGCCCGTGGACGGAAAGCGCCGCAGCCCCCGGCTGGTGGATTGGCAGCAGGACGGGCCGATCATCATTCCGGCGGTGAACCGGGTCCTTGGACAGGAGGTCCGGGCGGCGGAGTACATTCACTGGTGGACGTTCCTGGGCGCGTACATGGAGCTGGGGGAGTGCCTGTTCAGCACGGTGCTGGGCCTGCGGCAGAAGCGGGCTAAGGGAAAGAAGCTGGAGAAATACGAGCAGGAGTTTTTGAAGGAGAACCGGGCGCTGGTGGAGCTGCACAAGCGCCGGACGCCGGAGGACGAGGCGCAGCGCGCGGCACTGAAGAAACTATTTGTGTGAGGGGTGAGCGGCTATGGCGGAGGACGGCTCCGTTATCATCAGAGTGAGCTTTGAGACCGGCGACGTGGACCGGGGCGTGGGCGATATAGAGGCCGGCTGCCGGCGGGCAGGAGAGGCGGCCTCCCGGATGGGCAAAAACGTGGCCCGGCTGCGGATAGACCGGACGGCGCGTTCCGCCGGGCGGCAGATGCGCACGCTGGCGGACGGCGTGGATGCGCTGACGGATAAGGCCCGGAGCGCGGATACGGTCCGGTTCGGAAAAGAGCTGGAGAGCCTGGGCGGCAGCGCCGGCTCCGCCGCCGACGGGCTCAATCAGACCGATCTTGCCCTGGGCGCGGCCGGTCTGGCGCTGGCCGGCGGTCTGGGCGGCCTGGCGCGCTATGGCATGGGCCTGCAGGCGCTGACCGCGCTGTGCGCCGGGTTCGGCCGTACCCTGCGCCAGGGCATGGAGAGCCTGGCGGCCTGTGACCGGGAGGCGGCCGCCTCTCTGGGCCAGCTGCGCGGCGCGCTGACCGGGGTGCAGGGCGCGCTGGTGACGGCCTTCGCTCCTGTGGCCGCCGCAGTGGCTCCGGCCCTGAGCCGGCTGTGTTCCATGCTGGTCACGGCGGCCAACTACGTGGCTATGTTCTTCGCCCTCCTGAGCGGGAAGAGCACCTATAAACGGGTGGTCACCGGCGCGTCCTCCGCCGCGTCTGGCATCTCCGCCGTGGGCAGCGCGGCCGGCACCGCCGCCGGCGGAGTGGCCCAGCTGGGCGAGGCGGTGAAGGTGGCGTCTGTGGAGACCGACGCGTTCGGCGGCAAGACCGTCCGGGCCATCAACGGCGTGTCCGGCGCGGCAGATACGGCCGTGGGCGGCATACGGACTATCGGCAAGGCGGTGAAGGACGCCGAGCGCAATCTGTCCGGACTGGACGAGATGAACATATGGAAAGTGAAGCAGGAGGGCGCAGGCTCCGGCGGGGGCTCCTCCGGCGGGGGAGGCGGCTCCGGGGCCGGCGGCGGGCTGGATATTCAGGACGGGGGCGGATTCGCCTTTGAGGAGGTCCCCATCGACCCGGCTTTCGCCGAGAAGATCGGGTGGCTGGCCGAGCACATGGACGGCATCCTGGACACGGTGACCGCCGTCGCGGCGGGGCTGCTGAGTTGGAAGCTGGCCCGGAGCCTGGGCGCGAGCCTCAAAACGGCGGCGGGCCTGGCGCTGGACGCGGGCGGCGCGGTGCTGCTGGCCAAGGGCTCCACGGACGCCTGGGCCAACGGCCCCAGCTGGGGGACGCTGGCCGAGCAGCTGGCCGGTACGGCGGCGCTGGCCGGCGGGCTGGCGCTGCAGTTCGGCATGGTCGGCGGCGCGGCGGGAGGCATCATCGGCGCGGTGGCTATGGTGGTCACGTCCCTGAAGGAGTGGATAAAGACCGGGGAGCTGACCGGTCAGGGCCTGGGCACGCTGGTGAGCGGCATCATGCTGCTGGGCGGGGCTGTCAGCCTGCTCACCGGGACGTGGATACCCCTTGTCATCGCGGCGGCGGCATCCCTGGCGGCGGCGGTGGCGGCCCGGTGGGATGAGATCAAGGCGGCCACCGTCCGCATCTGGAGCGCGGTCAGGACGTACATCAGCCAGAAGTGGGACGAGATAAAACAGGCCGTGAGCGATAAGGCGGGCGCTGTGTGGACGAAGATCTCCAGCGTGTTCGGCGCGATCAGGGACCGGATAAGCGCCGCTGTCACTTCAGCCCGGCAGGCGGTGACGGAGAAGTTCGAGGGCATCCGCAGCGCCGTGGAGGAGAAGCTGACGGCAGCCTGGAAGTCCGTCACCGGCATTTTCGAGAACATCCGCTCCGCCATCGCGGAGAAGCTGGACAAAGCCAAGCAGAAGGTCCGCAGCGCCATCGACGCCATCAAGGGCTTTTTCGATTTCAGCTGGAGCCTGCCCAACATCAAACTGCCCCACTTCTCCATCTCCGGCCAGTTCAGTCTCTCGCCGCTCTCGGTGCCCCGCCTGTCGGTGGACTGGTACAAAAGGGGCGGCATCGTGGACGGGGCTACCCTCATCGGCGCCGGGGAGGCAGGGCGCGAGGCCATCATCCCTCTGGAGCGGCACACCCAGTGGATAGACGCGGTGGCCGGACGGCTGGCCGAGCTGCTGGAAGGACAGGAGCGGCCTGGCAGGCTGGGCGCTGTGGCGGACAGGCTGGGCGAGCTGGCCGTGTCCATCGACCGGCTGGGGCTTGCCATCGGGCGGGCACCGACGCCGGTGATGGCCTCCGGTACGGTTATCCCGCCCAGGGCGCTATACGCGGACGGACCGGTACAGGGCCTGGCCGGGACGGAGAGCCTGCTGCGGCAGCTGCTGGCCGGCGGTCAGGGGCGGAGCGGACAGGCCCAGTATACGTTCATCGGGCAGATCGACAGGAAGGTGCTGTTCCGCCAGGTGCTGGACGAGGCCCAGCTGCGGCGGGGCCAGAGCGGGAAAAATCCCTTTCTGCTGGGAGGTTGAGCCATGGCGCAGGAATACATCAAACTGAACGGTACGCTCATAGCCCAACCCGACGAGGGGCTGGGCTATGACTTTGAGACCACCTATACGGAGGACTCCACCCGCGTACAGAGCGGCACATTGCACGCCTCGGCCATGTTCACGGTGGAGTCGCTCAGCTACAAGGCCAGCTGGCTGCCGGCGGCGGAGGTCAGCCGCATCCTGCAGATCGTGGACCGGGGACGGCCCTTCACGCTGCACTACTACTCGCTGCACTACGGCAGGTGGCGGGACGGCCGGTTCTACGTGGGCAAGGGGTCCCTTTCCATCGGCCGGCTGAACGCCGAGGAGGAGACCGTGGACGAGCTGAGCTTCAACATGATAGGAGTGGACCCGCTATGATCGCCGTCAGCGAAGAGTTCAAAGAAGTGATGGCCGAGCGGCGCGACTTTCGGCTGTTCGCCCAGGCGGCGCTGGCGGACGGCACGGAGCTGGCGCTGGACGGGGAGGACTTCACCATATCGGGCAACAGCCTCACAGACGGGGCCGGGACCACCGGCCTGCCCCTGGGGGCGGCGGTGTGCCGGCAGATGCGGCTGGAGCTGGTCAACGACGACGGGCACCTGGACGGCACGGACTTTTTCGGCGCGCGGTTCCGGGTGTGGCTGAGCCTGGAGCTTGCGGAGAGCACGGAGAGGGTGGAGCTGGGCACCTTCACGGCGGTGGAGCCGGCCACCCTGGGCGAGACCGTGACGGTGACCGCCTGGGACGACATGTACCGGGCCGACCGGGACTATGAGACGGACCTGGCCTTCCCGGCCACCCTGGGGAGCATGTTCCGGGACGTCTGCCAGCGGTGCGGCATCGGATACGATACGGCGGCGTTCCCCAACGACGGGTACCTGGTGCAGGCGGCCCCGGAGGGGGAATGCACCTGCCGGCAGGTGCTGGGCTGGACAGCCATGCTGGCCGGGGGCAGCGCCCGTGTGGACCGGACCGGCCGGCTGCGCATCATCCCCTATGATATGGCGGCGGAGCCGGCGCTGGAGCTGACGGAGTGGGGCAGCCTGGAGGCGGGCACCGACGACGTGATCGTGACAGGCATTTCCATGGCCGTGGACGGGGAGGACGGTACGGAGCGGACGGTGCTGTACGGAGAAGAGGGGTACGTGCTGGCGGTGGAGAATCCGCTGGTGCCTACAGGAGGAGAGCAGGCGGCCCTTGCGCTGATGGGCGCGGGGCTGGTGGGCCTGCCCTTCCGGCCCTTCCAGGGGGAGCACGCGGCGCTGCCCATGGCGGAGTTCATGGACGTGGTGCTGGTCCGGGACCGGAAGGGACGGACCTATAAAAGCGTGCTGACGGACGTGGGCTTCGCCGTGGGCGGCTACACGTCCCTTTCCAACAGCGCGGAGCCGGCCGTGCGCAACGGCAGCCGCTACGTGACGCCGGAGAGCCGTGCCCGGCTGGCGGCGCGAAAGCTGGTGGAGCGGGAGCGCACCGCCCGCCAGACGGCGGTGGACCAGCTGGCCAGGACCTTGGCAGAAAGCGGCGGGCTTTACAGCACCGCCCAGGAGCAGGAGGACGGCAGCGTCGTGTACTATCTGCACGATAAGCCCACCCTGGCCGCGTCCCGCAGCGTGATGAAGCTCACGGCCCAGGCCATCGGCTTTTCCGACGACGGGGGAGAGAGCTGGCCATTCGGCCTGTCCGTCACCGGGGAGATGATCATGGGCATCATCCGCGCCGAGGGGCTGAGCGCGGACTGGGTGAAGTTCGGCACCTTCGAGCAGGCACGGGTGGAGGGCCTGCCGGAGCTGGCCTCCAACATGGAGGTGCTCCGGGAGCGCATCACCGCCGCAGTGGAGGGCGTGCAGACCCTGTCCGGCCAGGCGGTCAGCTCCGTGACGGCGGAGTATACCCTGTCGGTATCCAACGCCCTGGACGAGGCCACCGGACAGCCGGTGGACGCCCAGTGGTCGGAGACGCTGCCCGGCGACGTGCCAGAGGAGCACTATCTCTGGACGCGGCAGAAGATCACATACGCGGACGGCACGGTGGGATACGCCGGGATGTACTGTATGTCCGGCGTCGCCCAGGGCGCCGTGAACGGCGCGCTGGAGGGCATCCAGGAGACGGTGGTCAAAAACGCCTCCGACATCAATATCCTCCAGGACCGCATCACCCAGCAGGTGTCCCAGACCGCCGCCAACCTGGACAACATCTATTCCTGGCAGTCCGCCATGGAGCAGCGTGCCTCCCAGCTGGAGATCCTGTTCCGGGAGCAGGAGGTGGACCAGGTCACCACCTCCAACGGCTTTACTTTCAACAAGGACGGACTGCAGATATGGCAGGCCAATTCCCAGATCGCCACCGTCATCCAGAGCACCGGCATGCAGGTGCGCCGGTATCAGGCCGGCAGTACCGACGAGTACGACACCATGCTCACCGCCGACGCCGGCGGCGTCACGGCCAGAGACCTGACGGCGGAGAATTATCTGATCATCGCCCATGCCCGCTTCGAGCGGTACGAGAACGACCGGACGGGCTGCTTCTATATCTGAGGGGGAAGAAAACATGGCTATGAGATCGGGGCTGAGCGGCTATACCGGCGAGTACGGCAGCGGTTTTATGAAGGGGCGCTTCCGGTGGGTGGAGACATACGACATCGACACCAACACCTCCAACGTCACCATCTATCCCCAGTACAAGAACACCGCCTGGTACGGCTGGACCTATTACTTCAACGGCAGCTATACGGTGGACGGCACCACGGTGGCCAGCATGTCCTCCGCGCAGGGCGGCTATGGGATATACACCAGCTCCATGAACACCTGGCTGGCCCCGACCAAGGGGCCGACCTCCTTTACCCAAAAAGGCATCGCCCATAACGCCGACGGCACCAAGAGCATCACCATCGCCTTCAACAGCGTCCGGGGTTACATCACCAGCGGCGGCGCGGACTCCGGATGGACCATCAACGGCAGCGCGACCATCAAGCTGACCAATATCCCCAGGGGATCCTCCGTGTCCGGTACGGACGCCAATATCGGCGCGGCGTCCACCCTGGTGGTGAGCAAGAACGTCTCCAACACGACCCACTCCATCAAGTACGCCTTCGGCTCGCTCACCGGCTATGTCACCGCCGCCGGCGGCGTGAGCGCGACCGAGGTGAAGTTCTCCAACACCACGGTCAACTGGACCGTGCCCACGGCGTTCTACGACCAGATACCCAACGCCTCCTCCGGCAAGTGCACGCTGACCATCACCACCTACCAGGCCAGCGGCGCGAAGCTGGGCAGCGCCAAGACCGCGAGCATCACCGTGACCACCACGGCCGCTCTGTCAGGGCCGACCGTGAGCGGCAGGGTGGAGGACGTGAACGACGTGACGACGGCCCTGACCGGCGACAGCGCCGTGCTGGTCAGAGGCTGTTCCACGGCCAGGGCCTCTATCACGGCCACGGCCAGAAACAGCGCGTCCATCCGGGCGCGGTCTGTCAACGGCACGGCGGTGGAGGGGGACGGGTACGTGGACTATCCCGGCGATACCAGCGGCTCGTTCGTCTTCGCCGCTACAGACAGCCGTGGATTTTCAGCCCAGACCACCGTGTCGCCGGCGGTGGTGGAGTATATCCCCCTGACCGTCGTCGGCTCCTGCCTTCGCACCGGGCCCACCGAGAACACCGCCGTGCTCACCCTTTCCGGCAACTGGTTCAGCGGCTCCTTTGGCGCGGCCGACAACACCCTCGCCGTGCGCTACAGAGTGGACGATGGCGGCGATGTGGACCTGGAGACCGTCAGGGACGGCAACACCTGGTCCGCCTCCGTGACGCTGTCCGAGCTGGCGTATACCAACGCCTATTCCATCACCGTGACCGCCTCGGACAGGCTGACGAGCCTCACCAGGACCCTCACCCTCAACAGGGGCGTGCCTGTGTTCGACTGGGGCGAGGATGATTTCCGGTTCAACGTGCCGGTGGGCTTCCCGGCTCTGAGCCAGACGGCGAAGGACGTGCTGCGGGACTTCATCTATCCTGTCGGCAGCTATTACTGGTCTGAAAAGGACACCAGTCCGGCGGCGCTGTTCGGCGGGGAGTGGACGCAGGTCAAGGACCGGTTCGTGCTGGCGGCGGGGAGCACATACAAGGCGGGCGCGACCGGCGGCGAGGCGACCCATAAGCTGACGGTCTCGGAGATGCCGTCCCACACGCACAGCCTGCGCGAGTATTGGCGGATATGCCGGGACAATCTTTCGGATATACAGTGCGCCGACTACGCGGGCAGCAACGCATATGGCTCTACGAACGCGACCGGCGGCGGAAAGGCGCACAACAATATGCCGCCGTATATCGCCGCCTACTGCTGGCGGCGAACGGCCTAGTGAGGTGAGAGATATGGACGATAAATGCGGCGGATGCCGGTTCTCCATACCGGTGTACATAGGGGACGGAGAGGAGCTGCTGCGGGCCTGCGTGTATATCCTGCGCACCGGCCGCCGGCGGCCCTGTCCGCCGGGGGAGGCGTGCCGGGTATACGAGCCGGCGGAGGAAAACAGATGCGCGCGAGCGCGGAATGAGGAGGTATTTGGATGAAGAAGGTATTTTGCGCGGCGGCGGGCGCCATCGGCGGGGCGGCCAGCGCTCTGCTGGGCGGCTGGGACGCCGCTGCGGCTACGCTGCTCATTTTCATGGCGGCGGACTACGTGTCCGGACTGGTGGTGGCGGGGGTGTTCCACGCCTCGCCCAAGTCCGGCGGCGGGGCTCTGGAGAGCCGGGCCGGATTCAAGGGCCTGTGCCGCAAGGGGATGACCGTGCTGGTGGTGCTCATCGCCGCCCGGCTGGATCTGCTGCTGGGCACGGGGTACATCCGGGACGGGGTGATCGCGGGCTTCTGCGCCAACGAGCTGCTGTCCATCGTGGAGAACGCCGGGCTCATGGGCCTGCCTCTGCCCGCCGCTGTGACCGGCGCGGTGGACGTGCTGTCCGGCAGGAGCAGGGAGGGTGAAGACCATGAGTAACGCGGCGGCTGTGGTGTCCATCGCCCTGGCGGAGGTAGGGTACAAAGAGAAGGCCAGCAACGCCAGCCTGGACCTGGCTTCCGCCAACGCCGGCACAGGCAACTGGACCAAGTACGCCCGCGACCTGTTCAGCGCCGGGTACTACAACGGCAACAAGAACGGCTACGCCTGGTGCGACGTGTTCGTGGACTGGTGCTTCTATAAGGCCTTCGGCAAGACCGAGGGACAGCTGGCGGAGTGCCAGACCGGGACCTTGGGGGCGGCGTGCCCCTACAGCGCAGGCTATTACAAGGCCCAGGGGCGGTACGATAAGACCCCCAAGGTGGGAGATCAGGTGTTCTTCCAGCAGAACGGCAGCCTGGTGCACACCGGCATCGTGGTGGAGGTGACCAGCTCCCAGATCGTCACCGTGGAGGGCAACAGCTCCAATATGGTGAAGAAGAACACCTACAGCCGCTCTTCCAGCTACATCGGCGGCTACGGCCACCCCAAGTACACCGAAACGGCCGGCACGGCCGCGCCGGCGGAGAAGTACGGCAAAGAGCTGACGGTGAAGGCGCATGAGCTCAGCTCCGGGTGCAGGGGCGCGGAGGTGAAGACGCTGCAGCGCATCCTGTACGCCCGGAACGTGCGGGACGGCGCCGGGCGCGCCATCGAAGTGGACGGGGACTTCGGCGCCTGCACAGGGCAGGCGGTGGTCAAGCTGCAGAAGACCCTGTTCCCCGGCGACAGCAGCCAGTGGGACGGCGTGGTGGGCGCCGAGACCTGGGCCGCCATGCTCGCCAAGCTGTGGTGAGAGAAAAATGCAAAAAGGGGCTGCCGCAGATCGCGGCAGCCCCCCATTTTTATATTCACATGCCGAACAGCCAGAGATGCCACATGGCGCAGGCCTCCCGGATGGCGTAGTTGACAAACAGGCTCACCCGCGAGGTGGGCGCGGCCACCAGCACCGGCTGACAGCCCAGGCGCTCGGCCATCCAGCTCAGGCGGCACAGGTGGTACTCGCTGGAGAGGATGGCCAGCCGGCCGGCGGGGTCGCCTCCGGCGCCGGCGATGATGTCCAGGGCGTTTTTGATGTTCTCATAGCTGCTGTCCGCCTGCTCGTCCAACAGCAGCCGGGCGGGGTCCACGCCCCGGTCCGTCAGCCAGTCGAACATGGCCCGGGCCTCGCTGATATGCTCGCCGGGTCCCTGGGAGCCGGACAGCACGGCCACGCCCTCCGGCACGTCCTCCAGCCATGTCAGAGCCCGCTCCATCCGGTCCACGAGAGAGCGGGAGGGAACGCCCCCGTTCACCCCCGCGCCGCACACCAGCAGATAGGGCGCGTCGGTGTCCTCGTCGCCCCGGATGTGGCTCAGCACCGGTATCTCTGCAGCCATGAACAGACCGAAACCCACGATCAGCAGCAGGACCATGGCGACGCGCAGCCGGCGGGCCAGGGCCGTCTTATAGGGCGCCAGCACGCCGAAAAAGATCAGGCAGGCGGCTATGCCCAGACACACCAGGGCGGACATGAGAAAGCCGATCATGCAAAATCCGAACACAGCCGCAGCGGCCACGCTGACGGCCGCCAGGGCGAACAGCGCCCGCTGGGCGCGGGTCAGCTTTTTTCTCATCCTTCCGCCAGCGCCTCCCACTGCTCGTAAAGCCCGTCCAGCTGTGCCTGGAGCGCGGCTCGCTCCTCGTCCAGCTCCATCAGCTTCTGGTAGTCGGCGGAGAACTGCTCCTCCCGTGCGGCTACCTCCGCCAGAGCGGACTCCAGCTTTTCGATCTGGCTCTCCAGCCGGGCCATCAGCCGGGCCGGGTCGGATGTCCGGGGGCCTTTGGGGGCTTTGGGGGCTTTGGGCTCCTTGTGCTTGGCGGCCAGGTCCAGCTCGGTGCGCCGGGCCTTATACTGCTGGTACTCGGCGTAGCCGCCGGCAAAATCCGTCAGCCGGCCGTTTTTCAGCTCCCATATCCGGGTGGCGAACCGGTCGGTGAACCAGCGGTCGTGGCTGACGAACAGCAGCGTGCCGCCGTAGTCGTCCAGAGCCCGCTCGATCCACTCCCGGCTGGCGATGTCCAAGTGGTTGGTGGGCTCGTCCAGGATGAGGAAGTTGATGTCGTCCTTCATGAGCATGCACAGCCGCAGCCGGCTCTGCTCCCCGCCGGAGAGGCTGTCCACGGTCTTGAACACGTCCTCGCCGGTGAAATTGAAGGCGGCCAGCCGGTCCCGGGCCTGCTGGGGCTCGGCCTTGTCGTCGTATATGAGGGTGTCCAGCAGCGTCCGCTCCGGGCGCTCAAAGCGCACCTGCTGGGGCAGATAGGCCGTGCGGATGGCAGGGCCCAGGCGGGTATAGCCCGCGTCGGGGGTCACCTCGCCTAAAATGATCTTTACCAGGGTGGACTTGCCGCTGCCGTTGTCGCCCATGACGGCCACCCGCTCGCCAGGGCGGATGAGCAGCTGCAGATGCTCGAAGAGGGTCTTCTCCCCGAAGCGCTTGCCCACATCGTCGATGAGCAGCACCTCGTCACCGAAAAACTCCCGCTCCCTGAAGCGCGCCGACAGTGTCCGCTCCTTTTGGGGCTTGGGGGCCGTCTGCAGCTTCGCGATGCGCTTTTCCATGGAGAAGGCCCGCTTGTAGAGCTTGTCGTTGCCCAGAAAGGCCCATAGCCGCAGATCCTTCGCCGCCTGCTCCAGGTGGGCGATCTGCTTCTGGTTCTTCTCATACTGGCGGCGCAGCTCCTCATACCGGCGCTGCTTCTCCGCGATGTAGAAGCTGTAGGCCCCGGCGTAGAACTGGCACTGGCCGTCGACGAGCTCCACGGTCCGCTGGGCCACGGTGTCCAAAAACCAGCGGTCGTGGCTGACGGTGAGCACGGTGCCCTTGAAGCGCAGCAGAAAGTCCTCCAGCCACTGGGTGCTCTTCAGGTCCAGGTGGTTGGTGGGCTCGTCCAGCAGCAGTATCTCCGTGTCCTCCAGCAGCAGCCGGGCCAGGTTGACCCGGGTCTTCTCCCCGCCGGAGAGGCTCTCGAAGCTCTGGGAGCGCATGGCGGGGGACAGGTCCAGGCCGTTGGCCACCCGCTCCCGCTCGTAGTCGGCGCTGTAGCCGCCCAGCCGGTCGAACTCCGCCGCCAGCCGGTCGTATTTTTCCAGCGTCTGCGCCGAAGAATCCGTCTGCATGGCTGCCTCCAGGGCGGCCATTTTTCCCTTTATCCCGTCCAGGTGCCGGTGGGCGGAGCGCAGCACATCCTCGGTCGTCCAGCCCGCCGGGAAGACGGGTATTTGGGAGATGAGGCCCACCCGCTTGCCGGGGGCGAGCACCACCGTGCCCTCGTCCGGCTCCAGCGTCCCGGTGAGGATGCGCAGCAGGGTGGTCTTGCCCGCGCCGTTGGCGCCTAAGAGCGCCACCCGCTCGCCGGCCTGGACGTCGAAGCTGACGCCGCGCAGTATCTCCACGCCGCCGAAGCTCTTTTTTACGTTTTGCAGGGATATGTCGATCATAGCTTATCCAGGTCTCAGTCCAGGACGGAGACCGCCTTTTGCAGAACTGTGTTGGCGATGGGGGAGGCCACGCCGTAGCCGCTGCCGGCCCGCTCGGCCATGACCACGAAGGCCAGGGGCTTGTTGGTGATGAAGCCGGCGAACCAGGCGTGGGTGCCGCCGTTTGTCTCGGCGGTGCCGGTCTTGGCGTGCATGTCCAGCCCCGGATAGGCCCAGGTGCCGTACTCGTAGGAGACGTTGTAGCTCATCATCTCCGAGAGCGTCTGGGCGGTGCCCGGCTCCATGATCCGCTCGGAACCGGCGCTCTTGCCCGCCAGGATGGTGGGCTCCACCGCCACGCCGCCGTTGGCGATGGCGCCGATGAAGCGCAGGAAGGAGTAGGGGTTGATAAGGTCCTCGTACTGGCCGATGGCGGACCAGGCCGCGTCGCCGTCCCCCTGGGCGGCGGGCACGCTGCCGGCGGCGGTGGGTATCTTGCCGTTGAGGGTGTGCTCGCTGGTCAATCCGTACTTCTCCGCGTACTGGCTGATGCGCGCCCCGCCCAGCTGCCGGCCCAGCTCACCGAACACCACGTTGCAGGAGCAGGCCAGCCCCTGCTCCACGCCGATGGTGCCGTGGTAGCCGGTGCAGTTGACCTTCTGGCTGCCGATGATGGTGCTGCCATTACAGGTGAAGGTCTGGTCCCAGAGATCGGGGATGGTCTCGATGGCGGCGGCCATGGTCACCAGCTTGAACACCGAGCCGGGGGTAAAGCGGGAGCTGATGGCCCGGTTGATGAACGCGCCCTCGTAGGCGGAGTCGTTCACATCGAAGGTGACGCCCTCCTGGGGGTCCCAGCCGGGGGTGGAGACCATGCAGATGATCTCGCCGGTCTGGTAGTTGTACACCAGCACGGTGCCCTTCATGCCCGCCAGGGCGTCATAGGCCGCCGCAGAGACCTCCGCGTCGATGGTCAGCTGCATGGCGCCGCCCTCGGTGGTAGTGCCGGTGAGGAAGGAGTAGTTGATGAACCGGGAGCGGAACACGGACAGCATGCTGGTGCCGATGTTGCCGTCCAGGTCGCCCACCACGTGCAGGCAGCCCCGGCGGACGGAGCTGTCGTCGGCATAGCGGAAGCCGTCCTCCCCCGCCGAGGCCAGCACCACGCCGTCCCGGTCGGTGATGGAGCCCCGGTTCAGCTTGCCGTTGGTGTACACGCTGTCGTTGGCGTAAAAGGCCGCCCAATCGCCGCCGTCCTTGACCAGACGGAACAAGTACACGCCCATGCCGGCCACCACCAGCGCCGCCAGCAGCAGCACCGCGAAGGCCCGGGTAGTCACTTTTCTCATGCGCGCCTCCCCTGGTCGTAGTACCCGCCGTCATCTCCGTCGTAGTACCCGTCCCCATCGTAGTACCCGTCGTCGGGATAGTCCTCTCCGTCGTAGGACGTCTGGTCATAGCCGTCGTCCACGGGCGGCTCTTCCACGCCTATACCGCCGGAGAACCGCTCCGGCCGCTTGACGGCGAAGCTGGCGTTGGCGCGGATGTCGGAGCCCTTGACGAAGGCCAGCAGCATCCAGCAGGCGATCAGGCTGCTGCCGCCCACCGAGGCGAAGGGGAACGTGACCCCGGTGAAGGGCAGGATGTCCATGGTGCCGTATACGTTCAGGATCACCTGCACCAGCATCATGCTCATGGTGGCGGCGGCGGCGATGACGAAGTAGGAGGACCGGCCGGAGGAGGCGTTCTTCACCACGAACATGGCCATGGCCAGGATGGACGCGACGCAGCACAGGGCCGTTATCAGCCCCAGCTCCTCGCTGATGACCGCGAACACCATGTCCGTCTCGGCGGCGTAGATGTCCACCAGCCAGCCGTGGCCGGAGCCCTGGCCGAACAGCCCGCCGCTGGCGGCGGCGCTCATGGCCCGCACCTGCTGAAAGCCGTTGCCGTATATGTCGTCCCACACATGGCCCCAGGTCTGGAACCGGGCCACCACGTGGGGCTTGACGGTCACCACCAGCATCACGCCCAGCACCGCCCCGGCCACGGCCAGAAACACCGTGGCGAAGCTGCCCGAGCGCATGAAGGAGATGACCAGGAAGGTGACGAAGAACACCAGCGCCGTGCCGAAGTCGCCCATCAGGGCCAGCAGGCCCACGCAGGCGGCGGAAAAGCCGATGTAGAATATCAGGTTCCGGTTGACGAACAGCCGGTCCAGAGTGGCCGCGCCGGCGTAGATGTACAGCACCTTCACGAACTCCGACGGCTGGATGGTGAAGGAGCCTATCTCGATCCAGCTGTGGGCGCCGTTGCGCTCCGGGGCCAGCACCAGCGTCACCGCCAGCAGGCCCACCGCCGCGATGAAGGCGTACAGGCGCACGGACTTGACCCGCTTCAGGTCCCGTATCCACAGGCACAGGAATACGTACAGGCCCACCGACACGGCGAACAGGATGATGTACTTGGTCATGTCTCCCGGCGTTTTGGAGGCGGCCATGCTCATGCCCACGGAGCTGAGGAAAAAGGCCAGCAGCTCCGGCTCGAAGCCCGTCTGGCCCGAGGCCCGCAGCACGATGAAGTAGACCCACTGGATCGCCGTCACCTCACCGAAGGCGATGGCCACGCCCAGGCCCGCGTCCGGGTTGTACACCAGCTGCTGCAGCAGCAAAAGTATCTGGAAGCAGGTCAGCAGCAGCAGCGTCACGCCCGGCCGCACCTGGCGTCCGGGGGCGTGGCGGTACTTGAGCAGGCTTGCCCGCTCCTCCTCCGTCAGGTCCACGAACCGGGCCGATACCGGCCCCAGGGAGAGCACGTCTGCGTCCTGGATGAGCGCGCCGCCGGTGGGCACCAGCTCGCCGTTGACGTAGGTCTCGCCCTTGCCAAGATTATATACCTGCCACAGGCCGGTGGCGTCCCGTATCAGGCAGGTGTGCAGCCGCTCCACAGCGGGGTCGTCGATCTGGGCGTCCACGCTCTTGGCCCGGCCCAGGATGCACTCCCAGTGCCGCAGGGGTATCATCTGGCCGCCGGTGAGATAGAGATAGGCCCAGGTCTCCGGCTCGTAGTGCTCCCGGAGCATGCTGCGGATGCACCGCACCACGATCAGCAGCGCCGCCAGCGGCAGGATGTACCGGGATATGCCCGCCAGCATGGCGGCGGACTGGCCGAAGATGGCCGATACGATGTCCATATACTTATAGCCCTCCTTTCCGGGGAATGAGGCATGTTTGCAAAGTTTTCTCCATCCGCAGAGGCAGATTCGTATTGACATTATACGATATTGTAACTAAAATGTAAACTATGAAGCGAAAAACAGTTTTTTGGGCGGGACTGTTCTCGGTCCTGTTCCTGCTGGCGGCGGGGCTGGCCCTGCTGCACGGCGGCGGCACGAGGGCGGTCATATCCGTGGACGGCCGGGAGTACCGGACGGTGGACCTGGACGCGGTCACGGAGCCCTACGAGTTCACCGTCCAGACCGAATGGGGCTGGAACACCGTGCGCGTGGAGCCGGGAGCCATCGGCGTGGCGGCGGCGGACTGCCCCAATCAGGACTGCGTGGAGCAGGGGAGCATATCCGACGGGCTGGTCCCTGTCGTATGCCTGCCCCACCGGCTTGTGATCGAGATCGAAGGATAAGATGAGCAAGACGCGCAAACTGGTATTCATGGCCCTGCTGACGGCCATCGAGCTGACGGTGTGGGTCATCGAGGGGCAGATACCGGCCCCCATCCCCGTGCCGGGGGTGAAGCTGGGGCTGGCCAGCGTGGTCACGCTCACGGCCATGGCGCTGCTGGGCCGGAAGGAGGCCGGGTGCATCCTGCTGGCGCGGGTGCTGCTGTCGGCGCTGTTCGCGGGCAGCGTCTCGGCGCTGCTGTACTCGCTGACCGGCGGCGTGGTCAGCTGGTGCGTGATGGCGGCCCTGCTGGGGCTGTTCCCGGAGAAGCTGCTGTGGGTGGTGAGCGTGTTCGGCGCCATCGGCCACAACGCCGGGCAGCTGGCGGCGGCCGTCGCCGTGACGGGCACGCCGGGGCTTTTGTGGTACGGCCCGGCGCTGCTGGCGGCGGCCATCCTCACCGGCGCGTTCACCGGACTGGGGAGCATGTATCTGGTGCGGGCCCTGGGCCGTTACCGGAAATAAAAAGGAGCGTAAAAAGTGACCATTGACAGAAAACAGCTCAAAAGCGAGGCAAAGCAGGCCATGTCCGCCGCCCGGCCGGCGCCCTTCTGGGTGGCGCTGGCGCTGATCGGCATCGCGGTGATACTCAACGTTCTGGCCATGAGCCTGGACGGATCGCTCGCGGCGATGCGCGCGATGTACGCCGAGGCGCTGGAGGGGCGGATAACGTATGTGGAGCCTCAGGCAGCCGGCGGCCTGCTGGGCTGGCTGCTGGGCCTGGCGGTGCAGATCATGTTCTGGGAGCTGGCGGTGGGCTTCGTGCTCTACTCCATGCGGGTCTGGCGGCGGCAGAAGGCCGGCGTGGGCGATCTGTTCGACTCCTTCGGCGTGTTCTTCCAGGCCATCTGGATCCAGCTGCTGCCCGATCTGCTGGTGGGGCTGTGGTCCGCGCTGTACGCAGTGCCGGTCTCTACCATGATCGTGATGACCGGTCAGCTGTGGTGGGGCGTGCTGGGGCTGCCGCTGATGCTCCCGGCGCTCATGGCGCTGTACTCCTACCGGCTGGCCACGTATATCATGCTGGACGACCCCACCCGCTCCAGCTGGCAGTGCGTGCAGCTCAGCCGCCGGCTGATGCGGGGGCACCGGTGGGAGGCCTTCGTGCTGGACCTGAGCTTTCTGGGCTGGGGACTGCTGTGCCTGGTGCCGGTGCTGGGACTGGCGCTGATGGTGTGGCTGACGGCCTACCAGCAGATCACCAACGCCGGCTTCTATGAGCGCATCGCCGGAGCCGCCTGGTCGGCGGAGGATATACCCTCTCCCGGCCCCCAGCCCCCGGAATACTGAGGAAAAAGCAGCAGACGGCCCGGCCGTCTGCTGCTTTGCTGCTTTTTATCGTCGGTCCTGCGTCAGAACATGGACGAATAGGCCCGGAACTGGGCCGGTTTAGGTCGGTAATGGATGCCGGAGACGATGCCCATGGCGGCGAACATGGTGAACAGCGACGAGCCTCCGTAGCTGAAGAACGGCAGCGTCAGGCCGATGACCGGCGTCAGGCCCGTGCACATGCCCACGCTGTTGAACAGCTGGAAGCACAGCATGGACGCCATGCCGAAGCACACCAGCATGCCGAAGGTGCTGTGACAGTGCAGGCCCACGTACACGCACCGCAGGATGATGGCCGTCAGCAGCAATATCACCGCGATGCAGCCCACCATGCCCATCTCCTCGCCGATGCAGGCGAAGATATAGTCCGCGTGCTTGCTGCGCAGCCCGCCCACAGCGGTCTGGGTCTGGGTTCCCTGGTAAAGGCCCGTGCCCCACAGCCGCCCGGAGGACAGGGCCAGCTTGGCGCGGGTGGGCTCCCAGCTGATGCCAAAGCCGGAGGGGTCGATGGTGTCCTGCATATAGGGCAGCAGGATGCGGTTTTTCTGGGTGTCGTTGAGCACGTAGTTCCACGCCAGGGGGATGGCCACCGCCATGGCCGCCGCGCCGAACACGAACCAATACAGCTTCAGTCCAGCGGCGAAGATCATCACCGCGAACACGAAGATGAACACCAGCGCATTGCCCAGATCGCCGGAGATGACCATGTACAGCCCGAACAGCAGCAGCAGATGGAGCACCAGCTGGAACACGGACAGGGGCGAGCTGAGGTTGCGGTATTCCTTCAGGTATGTCAGGTGCTTGGCCATCAGCACGATGTAGATGACCTTCACCACCTCCGCCGGCTGCAGACCGATGCCCAGAAAGCGTATCCAGGCCCGGTTGCCCGTGTCATCATGGCTGCCGAATATGGCCAGCATGCCGATCAGCACGAATTCCGCCACCGCCAGCAGCGGCCACTGGTCAGCGAATATGTCTGCGTCGATGACCGTGAAGACGAAGAACAGCACGATGCCGATGACCAGCGCGAACAGCTGCACATATATGTAGGACTGGCCCATGGTGGCCGTGGCGCTGGAGATGGCCACCAGCCCCATGATCGCCGCCGCCAGGCTCAAAAAGAACAGCAGCAGATCCGTTCTCTTGAGGAAATCACGGATGTCGGAGAATTTCAGATGCAAGGGCCCGTCCCCCTTTCTCCAGAAGTAGGAATAAAGTATAGCACAAAATGCGGAAAGAGGCAACGCCTCAGGCGTGAAGAATGTATGAACGGTAAAAATGACAAGACGCCCGCGACCCACACCGGCCACCGGGCGCGGATGAAGGAGCGGTTCCTGGAGCACGGGCTGGACAGCTTCAGCGACCACAACGTGCTGGAGCTGCTGCTGTTTTTCGCGGTGCCCCGGCGGGATACCAACCGCATGGCCCATCAGCTGCTGAACGCCTTCGGCAGCCTGGACGGGGTGTTCGACGCCCGGCCGGAGGCGCTGAAAAACGCGGCGGAGGGGATGACCGCCGGCGCGGTGACGCTGATAAAGCTGGTGCCTGCGGCGGCCCGGCGGTATTTCATGGCCAAAACGGACCCCGGCCAGGCGCTGACCAGCAGCGGCGCCATCGGCCGGTATCTGCTGCCGCGCTTTTTCGGCGGCCGGGACGAGATGGCCTATATGCTGTGCATGGACGCGAAGATGAAGGTGCTGGACTGCCGCCAGCTGGGCGTGGGCAGCACCGTGTCCGTGCGCCTGGACGTGCGGCAGATCGTCCAGACCGCCCTGGAGCAAAACGCCTCGGTGGTGGTGCTGGCCCACAACCACGCCAGCGGCTTCGCCATCCCCTCGGAGGAGGACGTGGCCGCCACGGTCCACATCCGCGACGTGCTGGCCAGCGTGGGCGTGATGCTCACCGACCACATCGTGGTGGCCGGAGACGACTTCGTATCCATGGCGGACAGCGGCTATCTGCCGCCTTTGTGACGGGTTTTATGCAAGCGGTCCTGCAGAGTGGGAGCGGACGCTCGCAGGAGAATGAAAATAGGGTGATTATGTTAAATCAAAAATTGAAACTATTTGTTTCTGGACACGATTCATTAATTTGAAGAATTTTCCAATTCCTGGTGAGACGCAGTTGGGAAGCGGGCTGAACAGATGTTGAAATGTCTGTTGAAAATGTCGATAACTTACTGCATTAGAAATGAAAATAAAATTTATGTAAACTAAAATGCGAGTCCCGTCAGTTTCCACAAAGGGCGGATGATAAGCGGCTTTTTCCGGACCGAACGCGGCGGCGGCCGGCAGCGCGGGGCCGGAAAAATGAAAATACGTATGGGATGATACATGCATTTTCCCGGATATAATACAGTCAGTAATCAGTTTTTTGTGTTGACTTCCCCTGGTGCCTATGCTAAAATACATGGGCGCGAAACGCTAGTGTAGCTCAGTCGGTAGAGCAGCTGATTCGTAATCAGCAGGTCGCCAGTTCGAGTCTGGCCACTAGCTCCAGGTCCCCGGCCTTGATGGCCGGGGATGTTTTTGCTATAATGGGTGCGGAAGGGGGGAGCGGGATGTTCGGCAGGATGTTCGACCCGATGAACGGGTTCTGGCGGGGATTTGCCAGGGTATGCGACGTGGTGGGGCTGAGCGTGTGCTGGGTGGTGTGCTCTCTGCCGGTGTTCACGGTGGGCGCGGCCGCCACGGCTCTGTACGACGCGGTGTACCACGGCGTGCGCCGGGGAGAGCTGGGGGACTATGCCCGGTTCTTCCGCACCTTCCGCTCCAGCTTTAAGCCCGCCACGCTCCTGACGCTGCCGGCTCTGGCCCTGGCGGCGGGGATATACGCCATGTGGTACGTATCCTACGTGATGGCGGCGGGGGGCAGCCGGGCGGCGCTGGTGTGGCTGTACGCCTGCCGTATCCTGCTGCTGGCGCCGCTGGGGGTGTGGCTGATGGCCATGTTCACCCTGTCCCGGTTCACCTTCACGGCCGGGCCGCTTTTGAAGACGGCGGTGCGGCTGACGCTGGGGCATCTGCCGTCGGCGGCGGTGATGGCGCTGCTGGTGGAGGAGCTGGCGCTGTTCACCTACCGGCACGTGTTTTTGCCGGCGCTGTTCACGCCGGGCCTGGCGGCGCTTTTGTGCTCGCTGTTCGCCGAGCGCCTCTTCGCCCCCTACATGCCGAGACCGGAGCCGGAGCCTTCGGAGGAAGAGCAGACAGAGGAATGAGGCAAAAGGAAAACGCGGGACCCTCGTGGCGAGGGTCCCGCGTTTTTTGTGTGTATTTTACGCTGCGGCGGGGGCGTCGTTCTTATGCACGAACCGCTGGAACAGGTAGATGCCCACCACCACCGCCAGGCCCACCAGGTCGCTGACGGTGCCGGGGTAGATGAGGAACAGGCCGGCGGCCAGGGCCACGATGCGCAGCGGCCAGGCCACGGTCCCCCGCAGATACCCCTGCAGGCCGATGCCCAGGGCCATGATGCCCAGAATGGAGGTGATGACCACCTGAACCACCTGGAAGGCGGTGGTGTCCACCAGCAGCATGGCCGGGTTCAGGGCGAAGATGTAGGGCACCACGAAGGCGGCGATGGCCAGCTTTGTGGCGTTGAAGGCGGTCTTCATGGGCGGGGCCTTGGCGATGGCGGAGCCGGCGTAGGCCGCCAGGGCCACCGGCGGGGTGATGTCGGCCACGATGCCGAAGTAGAACACGAAGAAGTGGGCGGCCACCGGGGCGATGCCGATGGCGTCGCTCATCAGGATGGGGGCGCAGGTGGAGGCCATGATGCAGTAGTTGGCGGTGGTGGGCACGCCCATGCCCAGCACGATGCAGCACAGCATGGTCAAAAACAGGGCGATGATGGCGCGGCCGCCGGAGATGGCCACCACGGCGGTGATGAGCTTGGACGCCAGGCCCGTGGAGGTGATGCACCCGGCCACCAGGCCCGCCATGGCGCAGGCCACGGCCACGGTGATGGTGCTCTTGGCGCCGGCCTCCAGCGCGTCGATGAACTTGCCCAGCGTGAGGTTGTCCGTGGTGTCGCCGCTGCCGGTCACCTTGGTGATGATGGTGTTGACCACGCCGATGACGACGGTCACCAGGATGGCGATGGCGGCGGAGGTCTGCATGGTGCGGGTGCCGGAGGATACCAGCCACACCAGCACGATCAGCGGCAGCAGCAGATATATCTTCGGCAGCAGCTTGGTGAACCGGGGCAGCTCCGAGCGGGGGATGCCCCGCAGGCCCAGCTTTTTGGCCTCCAGGTGCACCACGATGTAGATGCCGGCGAAGTACAGCACCGCCGGCAGGATGGCCTTGAGGGCCACCTGGCTGTAGGGGATGCCCATGTACTCGCTCATGAGGAAGGCCGCCGCGCCCATGATGGGGGGCATGATCTGCCCGCCGGTGGAGGCGGCCGCTTCCACGGCCCCGGCGAACTCGCCCTTGTAGCCGGTCTTTTTCATCATGGGGATGGTGACCGAGCCGGTGGTGACGGTGTTGCCCACGGAGGAGCCGGACACCATGCCGCACAGGGCGGAGGATATGACCGCCACCTTGGCCGGACCGCCGGCGGAGGCGCCCGCCACGCAGTTGGCCAGGTTTATGAAGAAGGCGGAGATGCCTGTTCGCTCCAGGAACGCGCCGAAGATGATGAACACCACGATATACTTGGCGCAGACGTTGATGGGGGTGTTCATCAGCCCGTTGGTGGTGTAGAACAGATCGTATATCACCTTGCCGAACCGGACGTTGGCGAAGGTATATACCCCCAGCGCCCCCACCACGCACAGGATGGGGATGCCCACGCACCGGCGGCACAGCTCCATGAACGCCAGGATGCTCACGATGGCCATGATCACCATCTTGGGGTCCTTGGTGATGCGGGAGGCCTTGGCGATGATGTCCGCCGCGTTCAGGGCGAAGTAGAAAAACGGGATGGCCCCGGCCACCATGATGACGATGTCATACCAGGGCAGGGAGTTGACCTTCACGTGGCCCTTTTTGATGGGGTAGTTCAGATAGCCGATGATGAGGATGAGCCCCAGAAAGATGTTCAGCTTCTCCTGGGGCAGCATGTTGCTGAACAGGGTCACCCAGACGCAGTATACGGAAAAGATCGCGCACAGGGCGCGGATGGCCTGCTTTTGCCAGCCATCCCAGACGCGGACGTTGGACTCCCGGTCATATTTCTTCATCACCTCGTCCACGTCGGCGGCGGTGCCGGTGGAGGTGTCCTCCTCCGGGACGGGGTCGGGCAGTTTTTTCTTTTCCTCTTTGGCCATGGGCAGCTCCTTTCTCGCGGGGCGCGACACATGGACGCGCGTCATGGGCGATGCGCATCCATCTGCCGCGCACAGTTGTGGTATGCCGCAGCGGGCACGCCCGCTGCGGCATAATAGACGGTCACAGATGGGATGTTACTCGGCTTCCTTCGCGGGGACCTCGATGCCCTTGTCAGCGAAGAAGGCGACAGCGCCGGGGTGATAGGGCACGTCCACCACGGAGGCGGCGAACTCCAGGCTCAGCTCCTTGGCCTTGTCGTGGCCCAGGTCGTCCAGGTTCTCGAACACGCCGCACAGGAAGTTGTAAACGTCCTCCTCGGCCACGTCGTCGTTGGCGATGACCACGGCGCTCATGGCGATGGTCTCGGTGTCCTCCTCCATGCCGTAGGCGTCGGCGGGAACGGTGAAGGGCTTATAGAAGGGGGAGCTCTCCACCAGCGCGTCGATGTGCTCCTTGTCCAGGCTCACCAGATGCGCGGGCTTGCCGGCCGTCTCGGCCAGGGTGGTGATGGCGGTGGTGGGGGCGCCGGCCACGATGAAGGCGGCGTCGATCTCGCCGTCCTGCAGGGACTCGGCGGAGTCGTCAAAGTTCTGCCGCCAGGGCTCGATGTCGTCCTCGGTCATGCCGTAGGCGTCCAGCACGTCGATGGCGTTGAAGTACACGCCGGAGGCGGGAGCGCCGATGGAGACCTTCTTGCCCTTCAGATCCTCAACGGTCTTGATGTCCGGGTCCAGGGTGACGATCTGGACGGCCTCCATGTACAGCGCGCCCACGGTGGAGAAGCCGGTGTCAGCGCCGTCCTCCTCGAACAGGCGCTCGCCGTTGTAAGCGTAGGCCATCACGTCGGACTGCACGAAGCCCAGATCGGCGTCGCCGTCCTGCAGGGCGTAGATGTTGGCCTGGGAGCCGTCGCTGGAGACGACGGTGACGGTGGTGCTGGTGACCTCGCTGATCTTGCCGGCCATCACGCCGCCGAAGCCGTAGTAGGTGCCGGTGGTGCTGCCGGTGGTGAAGGTGACCTCGGAGCCGCCTTCCTTGGGCTCCAGAGCGGGCGCGGCGGCCTCTTCCGCCTCGTCGGCCTCGGCCTCGCCCTCGGCCGCCAGGGCGGCCACGCCGAAGCAGCTGCATACCATGACCAGCGCCATGACCAGCGCCAGGGTCTTGAACAGGTTCTTCATGTTAGGTTCCTCCTTGTTGATGTGTTTGCATTTTTTTCTATCGCGAATTTCGTGATAGGGGTATTATAGCGGCTCTTCCCGGATTTTTCAAGGGAAAAATGAAATTCCGATTTTCAAAACTTTCAACATCATCAATTCCACCGACACTATGCCGGTTTGCGGCGTCCGTTTTGGTCACAGTTTACAAACCCAGGCCCCCGCCGGGTGCCGATTGACATTTTCCACCAATAGATTATAATAAAGGAAAAAACATATTTCGGAGGATGGGACCGTGACCTACAACGAGATACTTACCGCCGCCAGAGGGCAGATCGGGCCATACTGCAAGGCCTGCCCGGTGTGCGACGGCAGGGCCTGCGGCAACGCCGTGCCCGGCCCCGGCTGCAAGGCGCCCGACAACGTGGCCGCCCGCAATTACGCCAAGTGGCAGCAGATATGCGTCAACATGGACACCCTGTGCCCCAACAGGCCCATCGACACCACCTTCCGCCTGTTCGGGCACGATTTCAAGGCCCCTGTGTTCATCGCGCCCCTGGGCGGGCTGAAGCTGCACTACGGGGACAAGCACAGCGACTATTCCTACAACAGCGTCCTGGTCCCCGCTGCGGCGGAGTACGGCGTGGCCGCCCTCACCGGCGACGGCATGGACCCGGAGATCATGAAGAGCTCCGTCCAGGACATGATAAAGGTGGGCGGCATGGGCATCCCCACCATCAAGCCCTGGAACCTGGAGGCCGTGTTCGAGAAGCTGGACATCCTCAACGCCAACGGCATCTTCGCCGCCGCCATGGACGTGGACGGGGCCGGCCTGCCCTTTTTGAAGGCCTATAACCCCAACGCCGGCAGCAAGTCCGTGGACGAGCTGTGCCAGATCACGGCCTACGCCAAAATGCCCTTCATCGTCAAGGGCATCATGACCCCCCGAGGCGCGGAGAAGGCCATCGAGGGCGGCGCGGCGGCCATCGTGGTGTCCAACCACGGCGGCCGTGTCCAGGGGGGCGTGCCCTCCACAGCGGAGGTGCTGCCCGCCATCGCCAAGGCGGTGGACGGCCGCATCCCCGTGTTCGTGGACGGGGGCCTCCGCTCCGGCGTGGACGTGTTCCGGGCGCTGGCCCTGGGCGCGGACGCGGTGCTGGTGGGCCGGCCGGTGGTGCCCTTCATCTACGCCGCCGGCGCCGAGGGCCTGACGGTGTACCTGGATAAGCTCATCGGCGAGCTGCGGGACACCATGACCATGTGCGGCACGCCCACCCTGGCCGACATCGGCCCGGACAACGTCTGCCGCTTCTGAAGAGCGCGCTGTATCGAAACTGGGAGGGACATATGGACCAGTCTAAGCTTGGACCGGAGGCCGCTCTGGAGCGGCTGCCTGCGCCGGTGCTGCTGACCCGCCCCGACGGGGAGGGCCAGTGGCAGTGCGTCTATGCCAACCCGGCGGCTGAGCGCCTGCCGGGGATCGGGCTGCTGCTACACGAGATGACGGCGCTGCTGGACCGGACCATGGTGGGCCGCGTCGCCGGGGAGCAGGAGCTGACATGCGCCGGACAGCAGTTCAACGTCCGGTCCGCCCCCTGGGGGGAGGAGCTGTGCCTGGTGCTGCTGCTGGACGTGACGGAGGAGACCCGCCGCCAGCAGGAGCGGCTGGAGGCCGCCAACGAGGCCCTGCGCAGCGCCCTGGATGCGGCCAACGCCGCCTCCCGGGCCAAGAGCGACTTCCTCTCCCATATGTCCCATGACATCCGCACGCCCCTCAACGCCATCATCGGCATGACCACCATCGCCCAGGCCCACATGGACGACGCCGACCGGGTGGCGGACTGCCTGGAGAAGATCGGCCTGTCCAGCCGCCATCTGCTGGGGCTGATCAACGACATCCTGGACATGAGCCGCATCGAGAGCGGCAAGATGACCCTCAATCCCGAGGCGTTCACCATGGACGAGTTTTTGCACGGGCTGATGGCGGTGCTCCAGCCCCAGGCGGACAGAAAGCGGCAGAAGGTGGAGCTGGATTTCACCGGCATCCGCTGCGAGCACGTCCGGGGCGACCAGCTGCGCATCCAGCAGGTGCTCATCAACATCCTGGGCAACGCCGTCAAATTCACCCCCGAGGGCGGCACTGTCGCCCTGCGGGTGCGGGAGACCGGCGAGCGCTACAATAAGAGCGGCAGCTATGCCTACTATGAGTTCGTGGTCGAGGACACGGGCATGGGCATGAGCCCGGAATTTTTGACCAGACTGTTCCAGCCCTTCGAGCGGGCCGACAGCGTGGACCGCATCGAGGGCACCGGCCTGGGCATGGCCATCACCCACAACCTGGTGGAGATGATGAACGGCGACATCTCCGTGGTCAGCCGCCAGGGCAAGGGCTCCCGGTTCACCGTGACCCTGCCCCTGGAGCAGCTGGAGGCCCAGGAGGAGGGCGCCGAGCAGCTGCGGGGCCTGCGTCTGCTGGCGGCGGACCACGAGGCGGCCCGGCTGCATCTGCAGGACCTGGCGGAGGATCTGGGCATGCAGTGCGACGTGTGCACCGACACGGCCAGCGCCATCGACATGGCCGCCCAGGCCCATCTGGAGGGCCGGGACTACTTCGCCGTCCTGCTGGCCTGGCGCATGCCGGTGCTGGACGGGGTGCAGGCCAGCCGCCAGCTGCGGGCCATCCTGGGCCCGGACGTGCCCATCCTGGTCACCTCCTCCTATGAGTGGCCCTACAGCGCCGACGAGATGCGCAAATACGGCATCAGCGCCTTCGTGCCCAAGCCCCTGTTCCGCTCCCGCCTGTGCCAGGTGCTCACCGGCTTCACCGAGGCCGGCCGCCAGGCCGCCCAGGCGGAGGGGAAGAGCGGGGACGATTTCACCGGCCGGCGGGTGCTGCTGGCGGAGGACAACGAGCTCAACCGGGAGATCGCGGTGGAGCTGCTGGAGATGATGGGGGTCGCGGCCGAGTGCGCCGAGAACGGCCGCCAGGCCGTGGAGATGTTCAGCGGCAGCGATGAGGGATATTTCGACCTCATCTTCATGGACATCCAGATGCCGGAGATGGACGGCTTCGCCGCAGCGCGGGCCATCCGGGCACTGCCCCGGTCCGACAGCGGCACCGTGCCCATCGTAGCCATGACCGCCAACGCCTTCGTGGAGGACATCCGCGCCTGCGAGCAGGCGGGCATGAACGCCCATGTGGCCAAGCCCATCAGCCCCCAGCAGCTGGCGGACGTGCTCCGGGCCCAGCTGGTGTGAGGGGGCGCGGCATGAGAGCGTATCAGCAGCGATACCTGGCCCTGCTGGGCCAGATGCGCCAGGGAGCGGACCTGTCCCTGGAGAAGGTGGGTCCCGCCGCGTTCATGGACGGGGTGCGCGTTTCCAGCCGCCAGTCCCTGGAGCGGGTGGCCGAGGGCACCGAGCTGCTGCGCCGGGAGCTGTTCCCGGTGCTGGACGATCTGCCCTCCGCCCCGGCGGAGGAGCTGGCCTCGCTGCGGGAATTTGCCGATGAGCTGATGGCCGGCGTGGCCCAGAAGGACGCGGGGCTGGCCTTCCGCATCCACACGGCTCTATTGGAGCACGCCCGCCGCACCGGCGACCGGGATATGACCATCCGTCAGCTGTATTGGACGGGCATGTGCCTGCACAATATGGAGACCATGCTCTCCCCCAGCTCCATCCGGCTGTTCGCCGCCCGGATGCGCATGAGCTTTGCCGAGGCCGCGTCCTATTACGACACCGCCTACGACGACATCACCGACCCGGAGATACGGGGCTATATCCACCGGAGCATGGGCAACATCGCCCTGGGTTATAACGGCAACGACCCGGCCACGGCCCGGGCCAAGCTGGCGGCCATGAAGCGCTCCATCGCCCTGCTGTCCGATGCGGATGTGCGGGCCAAGACCCCGTCCCTGCCCTGGGACCGGTATCTTTACATGTCCCACCAGGAGCGGACCACCATGCTCAGCTATCTGCGCAGCGGCCACGCCGAGCCGGAGGTGTTCGCCCAGGTGCTGGAGTCGGCCCAGATCGTCCAGGACCGGCAGGTCCGCCAGGCGCGGGAGCGGGGCGAGCCGCTCCAGCCCCGGTGGCAGTACGCGTACCTGGCCGCCCTGTACCACTGCGGGGCCATGACCCTGACGGAGCTGCTGGACGCGCTGTACGCCCTGTCCTCTGCCGAGCCGGACGACAGCTACGACCCCCAGAGCATGTTCTCCCACGCCAGCGTGCCGGCCGTGTATATGGAATACATGCGCACCCAGAACGAGCCCATGACGGACCGCCACGCCGGGCGCATCGACCGGATGATACGGCGGATGTTCCGCTGGATGGCGCGGGTGCCCAACAACGACTACAACGAGCAGTTCCTGTTCTATCTGCGCCAGATACTGTACGTGTACCGGGAGACCCCGGGGGGCATGAGCTTTTTCGAGCTGGTGCAGAACGTGTTCGCCTTCCGCCATCCCACCGGCTACGCCCGCCTGTGGCGTGCCGGGCAGATCGCCCGCGCCCTGTGCGCCTGGGCGGCGGAGGACTGCCCCGAGCAGCTGACCGGCCTGCTGGGCTGCGCCGACGCCGATCAGGTCCGGGCGAAGAAGGAGGAGCTGTGCGCCTTTGCCGAGAGGGCCGGGCGGCTGTACGACGTGGGCATGGTCCACTGCTTCAACATCGCCATCCTGTCCTGCCGGGGGCTTTTTGAGGACGAGTACGCCCTGCTGCAGCTGCACGCCTACTGCGGGCACAAGCTGCTGATCGAACACGAGTCCACCGCCGCCTATGCGGACGCGGCCTACGGCCACCACTGCCGGTACGACGAAAAGGGCGGCTACCCGGTGGGCTTTTCCCCCAGCGCCTCCCCGGTCCGGGCCATGATATACATCGTGGCCGCCGCCGACGCCATCACCGCCGCCACCGACACCGTGGGCAGCCTTTACAATCCCCCCAAGACCCTGGAGCAGGTGTACGACGAGCTGCGGCAGGGCTCCGGCGGCCGGTACGCCCCCTTCGTGGTGGACCTGCTGGCCGCGCCGGAGCGGCGGGAGCGGCTGCGGGCCGACCTGGAGCGCTGGACGGCGGATGCTTACGAGGACCTGTACCGCCGCCGTCTGGCCATGCTGGAATGAAGCGGGAGATAAGATACGGAGACTAGAGGAGGAGCGGACTATGGACAAGACCCTTCGGGCTCACGCGGACGCCATCGTGTCGGCCAGCCTGCGGGCGGTGCTGCCGGACGAGGCGGTGCGCCGGGCGCTGCGGGACTATGAGCCCGCCGGCGGGAGGACCCTGCTGGCGGCGGTGGGCAAGGCCGCCTGGCAGATGGCCAAGGCCGCCTCGGACGCGCTGGACCATGTGGACGGCGGCGTGGTGGTGACCAAATACGGCCACGTGATGGGACCCATCCCCGGCGTGGAATGCTTTGAGGCGGGCCACCCGGTGCCGGATGAGAACAGCTTCGCCGCCACGGAAAAGGCCCTGGAACTGGTGTCGGGCCTGACGGCGGAGGACAGCGTCATCTTCCTGCTGTCCGGCGGGGGCAGCGCCCTGTTCGAAAAGCCCCTCATCCCGGCCGAGGAGCTGCAGGACATCACGGGCCAGCTTCTGGCCTGCGGGGCGGACATCGTGGAGATGAACACCCTGCGCAAGCGCCTGTCCGCCGTGAAGGGCGGCCGGTTCGCCCAGGCATGCGCCCCGGCGCGGGTGTTCGCCGTGGTGCTCAGCGACATTCTGGGCGACCCGCTGGACATGATCGCCAGCGGTCCCGCCAGCCCGGACAGCTCCACCTGCCAGCAGGCTATGGCCATCGTGAAAAAGTACGGTCTGCGCCTTTCCGACGAGGCGCTGGCGCTGCTGGGCCAGGAGACGCCCAAGGCGCTGGACAATGTGCGCACCTGCGTCACCGGCTCGGTGCGGCAGCTGTGCGCGGCGGCAGCCAAGGCCTGCGAGAAGCTGGGCTACGAGCCGGTGTACCTGACCGACCGGCTGTGCTGCCAGGCCCGTGAGGCGGGCAGCTTCCTGGCCAGCATCCTGCGCAGCCACGCCCAGGACGGCAAGAGCCTGGCCTTCATCGCCGGGGGCGAGACGGTGGTGCGCCTGACCGGGAATGGCCTGGGCGGACGGAACCAGGAGCTGGCCCTGGCAGCGGCCCCCGGCATCGCGGGGCTGGCCGGCGCGGCGGTGTTCTCCGTGGGCAGCGACGGCACCGACGGCCCCACCGACGCCGCCGGCGGCTACGCCGACGCCGAGACCCTGGCCGCCCTGGAGGAAAAGGGCCTGGACGTGTACGACGTGCTGGCCGAAAACGACGCCTACCACGCCCTGCGGGCGGTGGACGGCCTGCTGATCACCGGCCCCACCGGCACCAACGTCAACGACGTGGCCGTGGCCCTGCTGCGGGCATGAGAGAAAAATGATACGCCGCTGCGGTCTTCCGCAGCGGCGTATTTTCATATGTCCTCCAGCACCGCCCCGTCCCAGGGGCCCAGGGGCACGGCCTGGCCGGCGGGGAAGGCGGGGCCGTCCGGCAGAAGCCGGACCGGCCGGGGGACGGTATAGGAACGGCTCTCGCCGGAGAAGTTGAGGGCGAAGGTCACGGTATGTCCGGCGGCGTTCGTGCCGATGCGGACGATGAGGGGGAAGCGCTCCGCCGGCACAGGGACCCCCAGCCGGGGCAGCAGATGCTCCAGCACCGCGTCCAGTCCCTCCGGGGCGAAGCAGGCCGCCAGGTAGGCCGCCCGGCCCGCGCCGTAGTCGTTCTCCGTCACGGCGGGGATGCCGCCCCACACCGGGTGGCGGTATGTGCACAGGGACCTGGCCGTGGTCGGCTCCACGAGCTCCATCCAATCGGTGACGGGGCAGCGCTCCGGCAGATCTATTTCGTCGGAGGCCAGGGTCACGTCCACGGGCTTGGTGAACCGGTCGTAGCCCAGGCCCAGGCAGCCGGTCAGCCGGTGGGGCTGGCGGTCGTGATATATTTTAAGGTATTCGTCCGCGAAGCCGGTGCGGAAGGCAGCCAGCAGATGGCCGCCGTTTTTTACGTATGCGTCCACCGCCTCCAGCAGTTCCTCCGGCGCGGCGTACAGACAGGGCAGGATGAGCAGCTCATAGGCGGAGAAGTCCCGCTCCGCGTCGGAGATGACGTCGTACTCCACGTTCAGCCGGTACAGGCTGTCGCACAGCCAGCGCAGATAGTCGCTGTAACCCTTCTCCGGCGTCTGATCCTGCCGGCAGGTGGGGAACCAGGCAAAGCCCGTCTGGGAGCGGGTGCTGACCATCACCGCCGCGCGGCTTTTTTTCTTCAGGTGCACCACATGGGGCGAAAGCGCCTGTAGCTCGGCGCCCAGGGCCGCCGCCTGGCGGTAGGTCTCGCCCGGCGCCATATCGTGGCTCAAAACGCCCTTCCAGTAGCTCTCCAGGCCGTTGTGGATGCTGTGCCAGTGCCAGTACTCCACGCAGTCCGCTCCGCCGGCGATGTGGGCCAGGGCCTGCAGCCGCAGCTGGCCGGGCCAGGGCAGCCAGCCGAAATTGCCCTGGGCCTGGGTCTCCAGCACCAGGTGATTGGCCTTTTTCAGGCCCCGGGCCAGGTTCCCGCAGAAGGCGATCTCCGCCCCGGTGAGGGCCCCCTGGCTCTCGTGGTAGATGTCGCACCCGGCGATGTCCACCGCCTCGGCGGCGTCGAACTGGTCCGCGTCCGGCTGCAGGCCGAAGGAGATGCCCCGCCACTCGTAGTCGAAGTTGTGGGTGACGAATTGGTCCGGCCGCCGGTACTCGTCGAGGATGGACCGCTGCCACAGCAGAAACTCCGTCACCAGATGGCGCTGGAAGGCGGCGTACTCCGCCCCCAGGCTGCCGTTGATGGTCCCCCGCACGTCGGGCATATCCTCCCAGTCCGCGATGGAGTTGGACCAGTAGGCAAGGCCCATCTCACGGTTCAGGGCCTCCACGGTGCCGAAGCGCGCTTTGAGCCAGTCTTTGAACAGGGCCTGGGCACGGTCGGAGCAGGTGTCATAGGGCTTGGTCTCGTTGTCCAGCTGCCAGCCGATGACGGCCGGGTGGCCGCTCACCGCCTGGGCCAGCCTGCGGATGATGCGCTCGGCGTGGAAGCGGTAGCCGGGATGGGTCAGGTCGAAGTTCTGCCGGGGGCCGTACCGGCAGGGGCCGGCGTGGGTGTCGGACAGGATGTCCGGGTACTTCTTCGCCAGCCAGGGAGGGATGGCATAGGTGGGCGTGCCCACGATGACGGATATGCCGTGCTCATGGGCCGCGTCCAGCACCCGCAGCAGCGGCGAAAAGTCGAACTGGCCGTCCCGGGGCTCCCAGGTGCTCCAGGCCGACTCCGCCACCCGGATCAGGTTGAAATGGGCCCCGGAGAGCAGCTCCATATCCTTTTCCAGCCGGTCCTGGGGCATGTACTCGGCGTAGTAGGCCGCGCCGAACAGCAGCTTTTCGGGCATGGGGACCCCTCCTGAAGCGTGTGATGTCATTTTCAGGATAGTACCCCCATCGTGGAAAACGCAATATGTGAAAATAGCAAAATTGTACGAAAAAAGTTGTACAAATTAGTGGATTGACAACAAATCATGGGGCTGTTATACTAGATTAAATCGAAAAACAAAGGGGGCGCGCCCCCTTATGTTCATCTCTGTGGAGATGAACGATGTGCCTTTGGGACCCCGGAACGAAAGTTCCCGTTCAATACATCAAAAAATTTTTTAGGAGGAACCAACGTATGAAGAAGCTTCTTTCCCTGCTTCTGGCCGTGACGATGGTCCTGAGCCTGGGCGTGTTCGCCCTGGCCGACGGCCCCATCGAGATCACCGTCTGGGGCGCTGAGGAGGACCAGACCTACCTGGCCGATCGCATCGAGGCCTTCAAGGCCGCCTATCCCGACCAGGAGTTCGACATCACCCTGGGCGTGGAGTCCGAGTCCACCGCCAAGGACACCATCCTCACCGACGT
>CANPXW010000001.1 GCA_947587025.1 uncultured Oscillospiraceae bacterium | reverse complement strand
CCGGAGGTGTTCGCCGGGGTGGACGGCATCCTGGTGCCCGGCGGCTTCGGCAACCGGGGCATCGAGGGCAAGATCGCTGCGGTGCGCTACGCCCGGGAGAACAACATCCCCTACCTGGGCCTGTGCCTGGGCATGCAGGTGGCGGTGATCGAATTTGCCCGCCACGTGGCGGGGCTGGAGGGCGCCAACTCCCGTGAGTTCGACGAGCACGCCCCCTACCGGGTCATCGACTTCATGCCCGGCCAGAACGACGAGATAGACAAGGGTGGCACCCTGCGTCTGGGGGCCTACCCCTGCGTCATCACCCCGGGGACCATGATGGAAAAGTGCTACGGCGCGCCCGAGATCAGCGAGCGGCACCGCCATCGCTACGAGTTCAACAACGACTACCGGGAAAAGCTGCAGCAGGCCGGCCTGGTCATCAGCGGCGTCAGCCCGGACGGGCGGCTGGTGGAGACCGTGGAGGTTCCCGATCACCCCTTCTTCGTGGGCGTGCAGTTCCATCCGGAGTTCAAGAGCCGGCCCAACCGGCCCCATCCCCTGTTTCTGGGCTTCGTGTCCGCGTCCCTGGCAAAGCAAAAAGGAAAGGAATAACCAAGCAGTCCAATGTGCGGCATCGTAGGATACACAGGAAACGCCCCCGCCGCGCCCATCCTGCTGGAAGGGCTGGAGCATCTGGAATACCGGGGCTATGACTCGGCCGGCGTGGCCGTGGTCAGCCCGGACAAGGGGCTGCAGATACAAAAATGCAAGGGCCGGCTGCAGGCCCTGCGGGAGAAGCTGGACAGCCTCCCGCCCCTGGAGGGCACCGTAGGTCTGGGCCACACCCGCTGGGCCACCCACGGCGAGCCCAACGACGTCAACTCCCACCCCCACGTCAGCCAGAACGGCCGGGTGGCCATCGTCCACAACGGCATCATCGAAAATTACGCCGAGATCAAGGATTTTCTCCTGCACAAGGGCGTGCGCTTCCGCTCCGACACGGACTCGGAGGTGGTGGCCCAGCTGCTGGAGTACTGCTTCACCGACCACAGCGACCCGCTGGACGCGGTGTACGCGGTGCTGGAGCGGCTGGAGGGGGCCTACGCGCTGGGCATCCTGTGCGCCGACCGGCCCGACATGCTCATCGCCGCCCGCAAGGACGCGCCGCTGCTCATCGGCTACGGCGGCGGGGAGAGCTTCATCGCCTCCGACGCCACCGCCATCATCGCCCATACCCGCCAGGTATCCTACATGGAGGACGGCGAGGTGGCCGTGCTCACCCGTGCGGGCGTGCAGGTCTTCGACCAGTACCGCCGGCCGGTGGAGAAGCAGCGCCACACCATCGAGTGGGACGTGTCCGCCGCAGAAAAGGGCGGCTATGCCCACTTCATGTTCAAGGAGATCATGGAGCAGCCCGAGGCCCTGCGTCAGACCATCTCCCCCCGCCTGCGGGACGGCCGGCTCGTCTTTGACGAGCTGGAGCTGCCGGAGGACAGGCTGCGCGATTTCGACCGCATCTTCCTGGTGGCCTGCGGCTCCTCCTACCACGTGGGCATGCTGGGCAAGTATAACCTGGAGCGGTTTTTGCGCCTGCCGGTAGAGGTGTGCCTTGCGTCGGAATTCCGCTACAGCTCCCCCCTGGTGGATGAGCGGTCCTTGGTGATCGTCATCAGCCAGTCCGGGGAGACCCTGGACTCCATGGCCGCCCTGCGGGAGGCCAAGGCCCGGGGCGGATACATCCTCGCCATCGTCAACGTGGTGGGCTCTTCCATCGCCCGGGAGTCGGACGGGGTGCTGTACACCTGGGCCGGGCCGGAGATCGCCGTGGCCACCACCAAGGCATACTCCACCCAGCTGGTGCTGCTGACCATGTTCGGACTGTGGATGGCGGAAAAGCTGGGCCGGGCCGACCCGGAGGACTACGCCGCCGTAACGGCGGAACTGGCGCTGCTGCCGGCCAAGCTGGAGACCGTGCTGGCGGACACCGGCGTATACCAGTACCTGGCCAGCCAGTATTTCAACCACGACTGCATCTTCTACATCGGCCGGAACCTGGACTACGCCCTGGGGCTGGAGGGCTCTTTGAAGCTGAAGGAGATCAGCTACATCCACTCCGAGTCCTACGCCGCCGGGGAGCTGAAGCACGGCACCATCTCCCTGATCGAGCCGGGCACCCTGGTGGTGGCCCTGGCCACCTACGGGCAGCTGTTCGACAAGGCAGCCTCCAACATCGTGGAGGTCAAGAGCCGGGGCGCGGACGTGGTGGGCCTGACCACCGAGAGCTTCCGTCCCAGGATGGAGCAGCTGGCCACCCACACCCTGACCATCCCCGACACCCACCCGGCCCTGCAGCCCAACCTGGGGGTAGCGCCCCTGCAGCTGTTCGCCTACTACATCGCCCTGCAGCGGGGCTGCGACATCGACAAGCCCAAAAACCTGGCCAAATCCGTGACCGTGGAGTGAACGATATGAGCAAAGACATTTACGAAAATCCCCTGTGCGCCCGGTACGCCTCCCGCGAGATGCAGCACATCTTCTCCCCCGACTTCAAATTCTCCACCTGGCGGAGGCTGTGGGTGGCCCTGGCCGAGAGCGAGAAGGAGCTGGGCCTTGGCATCACCCAGGAGCAGATCGACCAGCTGCGGGCCCACATCGACGACATCGACTACGACAAGGCGGCGGAGTACGAAAAGCGGCTGCGCCATGACGTGATGGCCCACATCCGCACCTACGGCGACGCATGCCCCTCCGCAAAGGGCATCATCCACCTGGGGGCTACCAGCTGCTATGTGGGCGACAATACCGACATCATCCAGATGCGCCAGGCGCTGATGCGCATCCGCACCCTGCTGGTGAACGCCATCGCGGCCCTGGGTGACTTTGCGGAAAAGAACAAGGACGTGCCCACCCTGGCCTACACCCACTTCCAGGCCGCCCAGCCCACCACTGTGGGCAAGCGGGCCTGCCTGTGGACCCAGGACCTGCTGATGGACCTGGAGCGGCTGGAATTCGAGCTGGGCCATTTGAAGCTTCTCGGCTGCAAGGGCACCACCGGCACCGGGGCCAGCTTCCTGGAGCTGTTCGGCGGCGACGGGGACAAGGTGACCGAGCTGGAGGCGCGCATCGCCAAGAAGATGGGCTTTGACGCGTGCATGCCCGTGTCCGGCCAGACCTACTCCCGGAAGGTGGACGCCTTCGTGCTGAACGTGCTGGGCGGCATCGCCCAGAGCATGTATAAAATGGCCCAGGACCTGCGGCTGCTGGCCCACATGAAGGAGTTCGACGAGCCCTTCGAGGCCGAGCAGGTGGGCTCCTCCGCCATGGCCTACAAGCGCAATCCCATGCGCTGCGAGCGGGTGTGCTCCCTGAGCCGGTACGTGATAAACGCCGTGCGCAACACCGCCGACACCGCCTCGGCCCAGTGGCTGGAGCGGACGCTGGACGATTCGGCCAACCGGCGCATCACCCTGCCGGAGGCATTCCTGGCTACCGACGGGGCGCTGACCCTCGTCATCAACGTGATACGGGGCGGCCGCGTCTACCCCAAGGTGATGGAAAAGCACCTGCTGGAGGAGCTGCCCTTCATGGCCACGGAGAACATCCTCATGCACGCGGTGACCCTGGGCGGCGACCGGCAGGAGCTGCACGAGGCCATCCGCCAGCACTCCCAGGCCGCCGCCGTGAAGGTGAAGCTGGAGGGCGGAGAGAACGACCTTCTGGACCGGCTCCTGGCCGACCCGGCCTTCCACCTGACCCGCGCCGACCTTGACAAGGTGCTGGACATCTCCAAATTCGTGGGCCTGGCCCCGAAGCAGACCGAGACGTTCCTGGCCGTCCACGTGCGCCCCGTGCTGGAGCAGTACGCCGGCGAGCTGGGCGTGGAAGCGGAGACCAACGTTTGAGACCGTCACAATTAAGATAAAGGAGAAAGCAACATGATCACAGCAGTCGTGGGCATCAACTGGGGCGACGAGGGCAAGGGCCGCATGGTGGACCTGCTCAGCAGCCAGTACGACATCGTCTCCCGCTATCAGGGAGGCAACAACGCCGGCCACACGGTGGTGAACGAGCGGGGCAAGTTCATCCTGAACCTGCTGCCCTCCGGCATCCTGCGGCCCGAGACCGTCAACGTCATGGGTCCCGGCATGGTCATCGACCTGGGCCACCTGGCCGGGGAGATCGGCCGGCTGCGGGAAAAGGGCGTCCAGATCGGCCCGGAGAATCTCAAAATAAGCGACCGGGCCACGGTGTGCATGCCCTTCCACCCCCTGCTGGACGGGCTGGAGGAGGACCGGATGGGGGCGAAAAAGCAGGGCTCCACCCGCCGGGGCATCGGCCCGGTGTACTCTGATAAGTACATGCGCAAGTCCGTGCGCATGGGCGATCTGCTGTTCCCCGAGGTCCTCAAGGACCGGCTGGCGGACATCGTGGAGTGGAAGAACCTGACCGTCCACAACGCCTACGGCCACGAGCCCATCAGCGTCACGGAGATGTACGACTGGCTGATGAAGAACGGCGGGCCGCTGGTGGAGAGCATCTGCGACACCACCGGGTATCTGACCGCCGCCGTGGACAGCGGAAAGTCCCTCCTGCTGGAGGCCCAGCTGGGCGCGTTGCGGGACCTGGACTTCGGCATCTTCCCCTATACATCGTCCTCCTGCACCCTGGCCTCCTTCGCCCCCATCGGCGCGGGCATCCCGGCCAAGAAGCTGGACAGCGTGGTGGGCATCACCAAGGCATACTCCTCCGCAGTGGGCGGCGGTCCCTTCGTGTGCGAGTTTAGCGGCGACGAGGCCTACGAGCTGCGGGAGGCCGGCGGCGAGTACGGCGCGGCTACCGGCCGGCCTCGGCGCGTGGGCGGCTTCGACGTGGTGGCCAGCCGCTACGGCGTGCAGATGCAGGGCGCCACGGAGCTGGCCCTGACCAAGCTGGACGTGCTGTCCGGCTTTGAGAAGATCCCCGTGTGCGTGGCCTACGAGTACGAAGGCGAGCGCATCGATTCGTTCCCCCTGGAGCCGGTGCTGGAAAAGTGCAAGCCCGTCTATGAGTACCGGGAGGGCTTCTCCGGGGACATCACCGGCTGCCGGAAGTTCTCCGATCTGCCCAAGGCCGCTCAGGCCTACATCCGCTACCTGGAGGAGGTCGTCAACTGCAAGTTCACCTACATCTCCGTGGGCGCGGACCGGGACCAGTACATCTACATGGGTTAAAATCAGGAGGCCGCCGTCCGGCGGTCTCTTACAATACAAGGAGAAAGCATCATGAGAGACTACAAAGAGGAATTTGAAAAGCGGGTGGCGTTCATAAAGGAAACGCTGGCCAAAAGCGGCCAGAAGGGCATCGTGTACGGCAACTCCGGCGGCAAGGACTGCACCCTGGTGGGCATCCTATGCAAGGCCGCATGCGATAACACCGTGGGCGTGCTCATGCCCTGCGCCTCCCAGCGCAACTTCAGCATCGACCTGGCCGACGGCAAAGCCGTCGCCGCCCAGTACGGCATCGAGACCCGGCTGGTGGACCTGACCCCGGTGCGGGAGGCGGAGCTGAAGGCCCTGGAGGGCGTGACGGATATGTCCCCCTCCGCCGTCGCCAACATCGCCCCCCGGCTGCGCATGACCACGCTGTACGCCATCGCGGGTGCCGAGGGCCGGCTGGTGGCAGGCACCGGCAACCGCAGCGAGGCCTACATGGGCTATTTCACCAAGTGGGGCGACGGGGCCTATGACCTCAACCCCATCGCGGACCTGACGGTGACGGAGATATACGAATTTCTGGCATACCTGGACGCGCCCATGTCCATCCGCACCAAGGCCCCGTCGGCGGGGCTGTTCGAGGGCCAGACCGACGAGAAGGAGATGGGCGTGACCTACGCCGCCATCGACCGGTTCCTGCTCCAGGGCGAGGCCACGGAAAAGGACAAGGCCGTCATCGACCGCTTCCACCGCATCAGCGAGCACAAGCGTCAGCCCCAGGTAGTATATAAGGGGTAAGAAGCCTCGCAGAGTTCGGCTCCGCAGAGCCGAATAAAATTGGATATGATCTCCGGGGGCGTGTACCTCGGAGATCATTCTTATCGGCTCGCAAACGTGAACGCACCCGTCCGTTGGACGGGTGCGCTTTGCGCTGCAGCGAGCCGCAGCCTTCTCGTTTGAAAGGAGCCTGCTCCTTTCAAACGACTAAAAATCGAAAAGGGTCATTTGGCTGGTCTCCGGCAGGTCACCGAAGGCGCCCAGCTTGCGCAGCACCTCGATGTGGGCGGAGCTGACCTTGGGGCAGGCCGCCGCCAGTTCCTCCACGGACACGAAATCCTGGTTCTCCCGCCGGGCACGGTCCAGGTCCGCCGCCGCCGTGTCGCCCAGGCCGGACACCGCCACGAAGGGCACCCGCAGCAGCTTGTCCCCCTCCGGCTTGAACTCGAATGCGTCGGACTTGTAAAGGTCGATGGGGGCGAAGTCGAACCCGCGCATGTAGAACTCGTACACCATCTCCAGCGTGATGGCCAGGTCCTCCTCCTTGGATGTGGCGTTGGGGTCGGAGCGTATCTGGCCCAGCTTGGCCCGCACCTGGGCGATGCCGCCGGTCATCATTTCCGCGTCAAAGCCGTCCTTGCGGCTGCGGCGGTAGAACAGCGCGGAATAGAACGCCAGCGGGTAATGGACCTTGTACCAGGCGATGCGGAACGCCATCAGCACGTATGCCACCGCGTGGGCCTTGGGGAACAGGTATTCTATCTTGCTGCAGGAGTCGATGTACCACTGGGGCACGCCGTGGCTCTTCATGGCGGCGATCTGCTCGTCGGTGAGCTGCTTGTTCTTCTTGCGCACGTTCTCCATGCTCTTGAAGGCGGTGTTGGCGTCGATGCCCACGCTCATCAGGTAGATCATGATGTCGTCCCGGGCGCCGATGGTCTGGGACACCGTGGCGGTGCCGGAGCGTATCAGGTCCTGGGCGTTGCCCACCCACACGCCGGTGCCGTGGGAATAGCCCGACAGGCGCACCAGCATGTCGAACTTGTCCGGCTTGGTGTCCACCAGCATCTGGCGGGTGAAGCTGGTGCCGAACTCCGGGATGCCCAGCGAGCCGGTCTGGCCGATGATAGGGTCGTCCTCCGGCACGCCCAGGGCCTTGGGCGAGGAGAACAGGCTCATGGTCTGCTTGTCGTCCAGGCGTATCTGCTTGGCGTCGGTGCCGGTCAGCCGCTCCAGCATGTTTATCATGGTGGGGTTATCGTGGCCCAGCTCGTCCAGCTTGAGCAGATAGTCCTCCATGAAGTGATATTCCAGATGGGTGGTGACGATGTCCGTGTCCGTATCGTCCGCCGGGTGCTGCACCGGGCAGAAGTCGGTCACGTCCATGTCCTGGGGGATGATGACCAGCCCGCCGGGGTGCTGGCCGGTGGTGCGCTTGACGCCCACGATGCCCATGGCCAGCCGGTTCATCTCCGGCGCGGACAGCTCTATGCCACGCTCCTCGATGTATTTCTTCACATAGCCAAAAGCGATCTTGTCGGCGATGGTGCCCACCGTGCCGGCCTTGAACACGTGGTCCGCGCCGAACAGGGTCTTGGTGTAGGCATGGGCGTTGGCCTGGTACTCGCCGGAGAAGTTCAGGTCGATGTCCGGCACCTTGTCGCCCTTGATGCCCAAAAACGTCTCGAAGGGGATGTCGAAGCCCTCCTTGCGCATGGGCGTGCCGCACACCGGGCACACCGCGTCCGGCATGTCCGCGCCGCAGCCATAGCCATGGCCGGCCTCAAAATCCGTGTGGTAGCACTTGGGGCACAGGTAGTGGGCCGGCAGGCTGTTCACCTCGGTGATGCCCGCCAGATACGCCACCAGGCTGGAGCCCACGCTGCCCCGGCTGCCCACCAGGTAGCCGTGGGCCAGGGAGTCCGCCACCAGCTTCTGGGCGGACATATAGATCACGTCGAAGTGCCTGCCCAGGATGGTGTCCATCTCCCTGTCCACCCGGTCGGTGATGATCTTCTCCGGATGCTCGCCGTAGAGCTGGTGCAGCTTGCCGTACACCAGGTCGCTCAGCTGGTCGGCGGAGTTTTCTATCACCGGCGGGTACAGATGGTGCTCCGGCAGCAGGTCCACCTGCCCCTCCACCATGTCCGCGATAAGGTTGGTGTTGGTCACCACCACCTCATACGCCTTCTCCTCGCCCAGATAGGCGAACTCCTCCAGCATCTCGTCGGTGGTGCGGAAATATAGAGGCATGGGCCGGTCCACGTCCCCGAAGCCCCGGACGTTTTTCAGGATGCGCCGGAGCATCTCGTCCTCCGGCTCCATGAAGTGCACGTCCCCCGTGGCGCACACCGGCTTGCCCAGCCGCTCTCCCAGCTCCACGATGCGCCGGTTAAAGTCCCGCAGCTTCTCCTCGCTGTCCACCATGCCGTTGTCCAGCATGAAGGCGTTGTTGGCCAGGGGCATGATCTCGAAGTAGTCGTAAAACGACCCGATGCGCTCCTGCTCGGCCCGGCTGCGGCTGCGGCTCACCGCCTGGTACAGCTCCCCCGCCTCGCAGGCGCTGCCCACGATGAGCCCCTCCCGGTGGGTCATCAGCAGGCTCTTGGGGATGATGGGCACCTTCCGGAAGTGCTCCAGGTGGCTCTTGGAGATGAGCTCGTACAGGTTTTTCAGTCCCTTCCGGTTCTTCACCAGCAGGGAGATGTGCCGGGTACGGGGGTGGCGGTTGGCCTTTTCCCGCAGTTCGCGGCAGACGTCGTCCACCTGGCTCAGGCGCCGCGCGCCCCGCTCGGCCAGCATGGGGACGAACTTGGCCAGGATGCGCCCGCACACCAGCGCGTCGTCGCTGGCCCGGTGATGGTTGAAGTCCGGCAGCCCCAGCCGTTCGGATACAATGTCCAGCTTGAATTTCTTCAGGTCCGGCAGCAGCGACTGGGACAGGGCCAGGGTGTCGATGGTCAGCGGCGCAAAATCCCGGCCCATCCGCCGGGCGGCGACGCCGATGAATCCTGCGTCGAAATCCGCGTTGTGGGCGCACAGGGGCCTGTCCCCTATAAAATCCAAAAACGCCGCCACGGCCTCCGCTTCCGACGGGGCGTCGAACACGTCCCGGTCGGTGATGCCGGTCAGCTGCTGGATGTGGGGCGGGATGGGCATCTCTGGGTTTACATAAGCATTGAACCGCTCCCCCGCTTCCCCGTTATGGAACAGTACCGCGCCGATCTCTATGATACGGTCCTTTCCGTCGAAAAGCCCCGTAGTCTCAATATCAAAGGCCACATAGTCGCCGTCCACCGGTCCGTCGCCAGGCCCACGGACGGCGATCTCTTCATCTACGTCGTTAACATAATATCCTTCCATGCCGTAGATGATCTTGATGTCCTTGGCGGCCTTGGACGCGGCCGGGAACGCCTGGGCCACCCCGTGGTCGGTGATGGCCATGGCCGGCATGCCCCAGGCGGCCGCCCGCTTGGCGGCGGCGGCCGGGTCGGTGAGCGCGTCCATGGTGGACATCTGGGTGTGCAGATGCAGCTCCACACGCTTTTTCGCCGCCGTATCCCGCCGGCCCTCGGGGGCCTCCGCCGTCTGGATGCTCCGGGGCTCCAGCTCCAGCTCCCTGGTCCGGGGGTTGAAGCGCATGCCGCCGCTGACGGTCAGATGCATCCCCGGCTTGATCTTGCCGGAGAGGGACTTTTCCCCTTCCTCGCCCTGGGGGAAGTATTTGCACACCCGGACGCTGGAGGTGCCGTCGGTCATGTCGAACTGCAGCAGCCACGCCCCCCGCTTGGGGATGGGGCGGCTCTCGTCGGCAAACACCCTGCCGGTGACGGTGACGGACTTGCTCTCCCCGTCCACCTTGACCATGGGCGTGGGCTTTCCCCGCACGGCCCGGCCCATGAGCACCTTTCCCCCGCCGGCCGATCTAGCGGGCGCTTTGTGCTCCTCTGTGGGCCAGACAGCCTCCAGATGGACCTGGCGCAGGCCGTACTCCGCCGCGATCAGCCGCTCCAGCGTGGACAGCTGTGCCGGCGCGGGCATGGCGGAAAACCGGGCCCGGACAGTCATATCCATCCGCTCCCGGTTCACCGTGGCCTGCTGCACCACCGCGTCGTGCAGATTGCCGTAGCTCTTCTCGGCCCCCTCGCAGCAGGGAAACATCTCCAAAAAACTGATCTCGTCCAACGCTATGTACTCCTTATGCCAAACTCCTTTTCCCAGAGTCTAGCACATGCTGTGTCCTATATTTCTCCCTGCTGGATGAGCTGCAGCAGCTCGTCCAGCAGCTTATCCTCCGGCACCTTCGTCTTGACCACCCGGCCCTTGACGAACAGGCTGCCGAAGCCGGGACCGCCGGCGATGCCGTAGTCCGCCTCCCGGGCCTCGCCGGGGCCGTTGACCTCGCAGCCCATCACCGCCACGGTGATGTCCCGGTCCAGGCCGGAGACGGCCGCCTCCACCCGCTTTGCCAGGCCGATGAGGTCGATGCGCGTCCGGCCGCAGGTGGGGCAGGAGACGAACCGCACGCCCCCCTTGCGCAGCCCGCAGGCCCGCAGTATGGCCAGGCCGGCCCTGATCTCCTCCGCCGGGTCCGCCGTCAGGCTCACCCGGATGGTGTCGCCGATGCCCTCTATGAGAAGGGTGCCGATGCCCACAGCGGAGTTGACGAGCCCGCCGTAGCTGGTGCCGGCCTCCGTGACCCCCACGTGCAGCGGGCAGTCGAACCGCTCCGCCGCCAGCCGGTAGGCCGCCACGGTCAGCTCCACGTCCGACGCCTTCACCGACAGGGCCGCGTCCCGGAAGCCCACGGCGTACAGCGCCTCCAGCTCCCCCTCGGCGCTCTCCACCAGCGCTTCGGCGGTGGGGCCGCCGTACTTGGCCAGCAGGGCCTTCTCCAGCGAGCCGGTGTTCACGCCCACACGGATGGGTATGCCCCGGTCGCGGCAGGCGTCCGCCACGGCGCGCACCCGGTCCTTAGAGCCGATGTTGCCGGGGTTTATGCGCACCGCGCTCACGCCGGCTTCGGCCGCCGCGATGGCCAGCCGGTGGTCGAAGTGGATGTCCGCCACCACCGGCATGGGCGCCTGGGCCATGATGGCCGGCAGGGCCTCGGCGGCGTCCTCGTTGGGCACCGCCACCCGGATGATGTCGCACCCGGCGGCCCGCAGCTGGCGCATCTGGGCCAGAGTGGCCTGCACGTCCTGGGTCTTCGTATTGCACATGGACTGGACCGTCACCGGAGCGCCTCCGCCCACGGCCACGCCGCCCACATATATCTGTCTCGTGTCGTCTCTCTTCATCCCGTTATGATCCTCGCCACGTCGTTGAACATCACGTACACCATCAGCGCCATCAGCGCCACCAGCCCGGCGGTGTTCACATAGCCCTCGTACTTGGGGTCGATGCGCCGGCGGAAGACCCGCTGGGCGATGGTCGTCACCAGCAGGAAGAATATCCGTCCGCCGTCCAGCGCCGGCAGGGGCAGCAGGTTCATCACCGCCAGGTTCACCGCGATGAATGCCGCAAGATAGGCGATATTGAGCAGCCCGTCGTATACCGTGGGCGAGCTGGTGCCCACCTCGGCCATCATGTCCACGATGCCAACCACGCCGGTCATCTGCTTGACGCCCACCGCGCCGGTGATAAGGTCCGCCAGGCCCAGCCGCACCATGCGCACGAAGTCCAGGGCCGTGTACCAGGCGTACTTCATCTGCGCGCCGAAGCCCGTCTCCTTGTCTGCGAAGTACAGCCCGTACTTCATCACCGGCTGGCCCGTCTGCTCGTCGATATACTCCCGGGGCACTATGGGGTAGTCCTCCAGCCGGACCTTGTGTCCGTCCCGGATGAGCACGATGTCGGCGGTATCCTTCCCGCTGCGGGCCAGGTAGGTGCCCACGTCGTCGGAGAAGTAGATGCGCTCGCCGTTGATGCGGTAGAACCGGTCCCCCAGCATCAGCCCGTCCTCCCCCTGGTAGGGGCAGCCGTCCATGAACCCGGTGATGGTGGGGGTGGTGATGGCCGTCACCTGGGAGAAGCACACGATCACCAGCGCCAGCCCCAGCAGGAAGTTCATGAAGGACCCCGCCGCCAGGATGATCAGCTTCTTCCACGCTGCGGCGTTGGAGAAGGCCGCCGGGTCGTCCGATTCGCCCTCCTCCCCCTCCATGGCGCAGAACCCGCCGATGGGCAGGGCACGCAGGCTCAGCTGGGTGCCGCTGCGCGTCTCGCGCTTCCAAATGGCCGGGCCCATGCCCAGGGAGAACTCCAGCACCCGCACCCCGCACAGCCGGGCCGTGAGAAAATGGCCCAGCTCGTGGATGGCGATCAGCACGCCGAAGATCAGTATGGCCAGCAGGATATACAGCGCTGTGCTCAAAAGATCACCTTCTTGAAAATGCCTGAAACAGTGTATGCCGCCCGGCCGGGAATTATCGGCCGTTCACCAGCCGCCGGGCCTGGGCGTCGGCGGCCAGGATGTCGTCCAGGGTGGGGTCCGGCATGTCCGGCATGCGCGCTACCGCATCCGCCACCCGGTCATAGATGTCATTATACCCGATCTTTCCAGCCAGAAACAGGGCCACGGCCGCCTCGTTGGCCGCGCTCATCACCGCCGGGGCGATACCGCCCTGCCGGGCGCAGTCCATGGCCAGGGCCAGACAGGGGGTCTTGGCCAGGTCCGGCGGCTCAAAGGTCATGTCATGCATGTGCCAGAAGTCCAGCCGCTCATAGGGGGACGGGGCCCGGTCCGGCCAGGTCATGGCGTACTGGATGGGCAGTCCCATGTCCGGCACCGCCATCTGGGCCAGCACCGTGCCGTCTATGAGCTCCACCATGGAGTGGATGACGCTCTGGGGGTGGACCACCACCTGGATGTCGTCGGGCGTGACGCCGAAAAGATGCATGGCCTCGATGAACTCCAGGCCCTTGTTCATCATGGTGGCGCTGTCCACGGATATTTTGGCCCCCATGTGCCAGTTGGGGTGGCGCACCGCCTGCTCCGGGGTGACGGAGGCCGTCTGCTCCCTGGTCCAGCCCCGGAAGGGGCCGCCGGAACCGGTGAGAAGTATTTTATGCAGCTGGTCACGCCGGCCCTCCAGGCACTGGAAGATGGCCGAGTGCTCCGAGTCCACGGGCACGATCTCGGCCCCCTGCTCCCGCGCCGCCGCCATCACGATGGACCCGGCGCATACCAGCGTCTCCTTGTTGGCCAGGCAGATGCGCTTTTTCGCGGCGATGGCGTCCAGCGTGGGCCGCAGGCCCACGGAGCCGGACACCGCCGTCACCACGCCCTGGCAGTCCACGGTGGCCGCCCGGCGCAGCCCCTCCAGACCCTCGCCGATCTCCACGTCCAGGTCCGCCACGGCCACGCGCAGCTCCGACGCGGCCTTGGGGTCGTATACCGCCGCGTAGGAGGGCCGGAAGGCGCGTATCTGCTCCTCCAGCAGGCCTATGCTCCGCTGGGCGGTCAGGGCCTCCACCCGGATGCCCAGCCGCTCCGCTGCCGCCAGGCTCTGCCGGCCGATGGACCCGGTGGAGCCCAAAACGGAAATAGAATGGATCATGTCTCTGCCCTCTTACCCCACATCGCCATACCGGCGCTGACGGTGCCGGAACGCCTCGATGGCCTTGTCCAGCTCCGCCTCGTCGAAGTCCGGCCACAGCACGTCGGTGAAATAGAACTCCGAGTAGGCGCACTCCCACAGCAGGAAGTTGGAGATGCGCATCTCTCCGCCCGGCCGGATGAGCAGGTCCGGGTCCGGGATGGACCCGCCCCACATATAGCTGCCGAAGCGCTCCTCAGAAAGCGCCGGACAGCCCTCCGCCGCCCATTTTTGCGCCGCCCGGACGATCTCGTCCCGGCCGCCGTAATTGAGGCAGATGTTCACCTGCCCGCCGGTGTAGATACTCGAGCGCTCCATACACTCCCGGCACAGGGTCTGCAGCCGGGGGGTGAACGGCGCCAGGTCCCCGAAGATGCAGATGCGTATCTTCTCCTTCTCCAGGTCCCGCAGAGCCTGGAGAAGATACTTCTCCAGCAGGGCCATGATGCCCGCCACCTCGTCTGCCGGGCGCTTCCAGTTCTCCGTGGAGAAGGCGTACACCGTCAGGTACTGCACCCCCAGCTTGTGGCTGTAGCGGGCGATCTTCCGGAAGGCGTCGGCGCCGGCGCTGTGGCCGGCGGTGCGGGGCAGGCCCCGCTTTTTGGCCCAGCGGCCGTTGCCGTCCATGATGACGGCGATATGGCGGGGAAGAGTTTTCTCTTCTTTGACATGCTCATGGCGGGGGAGCCCAGAGGGCTCTCCCGATAATGACGCCGATACTTTTGCTCCGCAAAAGTCCTCGCTTCGCTCGCCGCGCAGGCGCGGGGCGTCAGGTCCCATTCGAGGCGGGGCTCCCGCCCCCCTCGAGCTTCCCCCTGCCTGACCGGCGTTCCGGGTCTCTTTGACATGCTCATGGCGGGGGAGCCCAGAGGGCTCTCCCGCCAATCCGCTCTTGGTCTCGGCGCTCATATGGCGAACAGCTCTTTCTCCTTGGCTTCGGTGAGTTTGTCGATGTCCTTGATGTTGTCGTCGGTCAGCTTCTGCAGCTCCTTCTCCAGGTCCTTCTGGTCGTCCTCGGTGATGTCCCCCGCCTTCTGCTGCTTCTTGATCTTGTCCATGGCGTCCCGGCGGATGTTGCGCACGGCCACCTTGGCCTCCTCGCCGTACTTGCGCACCTGCTTGGCCAGCTCCTTGCGCCGCTCCTCGGTCAGTTGGGGGAACACCAGGCGGATGACCCGGCCGTCGTTCTGGGGGTTGATGCCCAGCTCGGACGCCTGGATGGCCTTCTCGATGCCCTTCAGCACGCTCCCGTCCCAGGGGGTGATGACCAGGGTGCGGGGATCGGGCACGGAGATGGCGGCCACCTGGTTGATGGGGGTGGCGGTGCCGTAGTAGTCCACGGTGATGCCGTTGAGCACCGCCGCGTTGGCCCGGCCGGCCCGGACGGAATCGAACTGCCCGGACAGGAACTCCTTGGCCTTCTTCATTTTCGCCTCAAACTCTTTCAGCTCAGACATGGTCAGGTCCTCCTTCGATCATTGTATTCTCAAGTAAATCTCTCAAGTAAATCAATCCACGATGGTGCCTATCTTCTCCCCGCAGACGGCCCGGACGATGTTCTCCGGCGGGTCCAGGGCGAAGATCAGGGTGGGGATGGCGTTGTCCCGCAGAAGGCTGGTGGCGGCCGAGTCGATGACCTTCAGGTCCTTGGCCAGTATCTCGCCGTAGCCGACGCGGTCCAGGCGCACGGCGGCAGGGTCCTTCTTCGGGTCGGCGGTATACACACCGTCGATGTTCTTGGCCATCAAAAGCGCATCCGCGCCGATCTCGGCGGCCTTCAGCGCTGCGGCGGAGTCGGTGGAGAAATAGGGGTTGCCGCTGCCGGCGGCGAACAGCACCACTCTGCCCTTTTCCAGGTGATGCATGGCCCGGCCGTAGGAGTAGCTCTCCGCCACGCGGGGCATGTCCAGCATGGACATGACGCGGGCGGGAACGCCCTGCTGCTCCAGCACCTCGGACAGGGCCAGACTGTTCATCACCGTGGCCAGCATGCCCATCTGGTCGGCCCGGGAGCGCTCCATCTTCCCGCCGCCGTCCTTGGCGCCCCGCCAGTAGTTGCCGCCGCCGGTGACCAGGCCTATCTGCACGCCCAGCGCCGCGCACTGCTTCACCGCCAGGGCCACGCCGCGCATCACGGCGAAATCCAGCCCCCGGCCGCTCTCGCCGCCCAGGGCCTCGCCGCTCAGCTTCAAAAGCACGCGGCGGTAGACAGGCTTTTCCATCCTTGTATGTCCTCTCTTCCTTTTTGCTCTATTGTACGGGGGAAAGGTTACATTTTCAACCACAATCGCGCCCTTCCGCACCCGCTCTAAAATTTTACCACGACTGCCCGCCGATTTCAACCTGCTTCGCACATCCGGACGGCTACAATCGGCACATGAGAACGGTCTATCTGGATGAGCTGCTGGTCCTGGAGCTGCTGGCGGACTATTTTCTGCTGCTGGGCACGGCCAAGGTGTGCGCGCTGCCCTACCGCCGGGGCCGATTTCTGGCCGGGGCGGCGCTGGGGGCGGCATGGAGCGCGCTGAGTCTGCTGCCGGGCATGGGCTGGCTGCGGGCGGGCGCGATGCGCCTGGTGCTGGCGGGGGCCATGGTGCTGGCGGCCTTCGGCGGGGAGCGGCATCTGCTGCGGTGCTTTGTCTCGTTTCTGGCCGTATCCGCGCTGTTCGGCGGGGCGGTGTACGCTGCGGCGCTGCTGCGGGGCGGCGGCGCGCTCCTGCGCCTGGACATGCGGGTGCTGATACTGGCCTTCGCCCTGTGCTGGGCGGCGGTGAGCGTCCTGTACCGGGGCGGCGTGAAAAAGGCCCGGCGGCGCGTCCTGGAGGTGACCGTGGAACGGGGCGGCAGGACGGTGGCTCTGCGGGCCCTGGAGGACACGGGCAACGGCCTCATCGACCCGGCCACCGGCTGCGCGGCGCTGGTGGCGGGGGCGGACGCGGTGGGACCGCTGTTCGACGCCGGCGACGCGGCGCTGCTGCGGGGCCCGCCGGCGGAAGCGGTGCTGCGCATCCGGGGCATGTATCTGCTGCCCTACGCCGGGCTGGACGGCGGCGGCCGGCTGCTGCCGGTCTTCCGGCCGGACCGGGTGACCGTGGACGGCCGGGAGCGCAGAGACCTTGTGGCCGCCGTCGCCCCGGCTCCCATCGGCACGGACGGGACCTATGACGCCGTGCTTTGAACCGCTGGAAAGGAGCGTGCGTATGAACAAACTGAGACTGCTGCTCATGCAGCTGCAGCTGCGCCTGCGGCCAAACGACCGCATCTTTTACATCGGCGGCAGCGACATACTGCCTCCCCCGCTGGAGAAGGACGAGGAGCAGGCCGCCATCGCCGCCCTGGTGCAGGGCGACCACGAGGCCCGCCAGAGCCTGATCGAGCACAATCTGCGCCTGGTGGTTTACATCGCCCGCCGGTTCGAGAACACCGGCGTGAACATCGAGGACCTGATCTCCATCGGCACCATAGGGCTCATCAAGGCCATCGGCACCTTCAATCCCGACAAGCGCATCAAGCTGGCCACCTACGCCTCCCGGTGCATCGAGAACGAGATCCTCATGTACCTGCGCAAGCGCAGCGCCCACCGGGCGGAGGTGTCCATCGACGAGCCGCTGAACACCGACTGGGACGGCAACGAGCTGCTGCTCAGCGACGTGCTGGGCACCGACGGCGAGGAGGTGAGCAAGCCGCTGGAGGACGACGTGGAGCGGCAGCTGCTCATGCAGGCGGTGGACCGGCTGGACGAGCGGGAGCGGTCCATCATCCTCATGCGCTTCGGCCTGGAGGGCTACGAGGAGCTGACCCAAAAGGAGGTGGCGGAGCTGCTGGGCATATCCCAGAGCTACATCAGCCGCCTGGAAAAGCGCATCATCCTCCGGCTGCGCCGGGAGCTGATACGCCAGCTGTAGCAAGAGCCCGGGGCCGTCAGGTCCCGGGCTCTGTCCATATTTGATCTCACCGCCACAGCAGATAGGTGAAGTAGTCGTTGTCCAGCACGCTCCGGCAGTAGTTGACCTTGTTGCGGGCCACCGTCGTCATGTTGTCCACATAGTCGTCGGGCAGCTCCACCGTGGGGTCGCTGGGCTCGAACTCGCCGTTCACACAGGTGCCGTACTCCGTCTTCCAGGTCCCGGGGGCGCAGAACGCCATCGCCGGCGCGTCGGAGAACACGTCCCGTCCGGGGAACAGCCGGGAGTCGAAGTCGATGCCGAACAGGTTCAGCATCGTGGGCAGGATGTCCAGGCTGGAGGTGGGCTCGTCCACCACGATGGGCTCCCGGTCCTCCAGGCAGCCGGACCACAGCAGCCAGCAGTTGTGGTCCCGGTCGAAAGCCGTCTCTATCTCATCCATGCCGAACAGCTCCTCCACATAGCTCATGTCGTCGCCGTCCGCCAGGCCGTAGGGGTAGTGGTCGGGGGTGAGGCATATGACCGTGTCGTCAGCGATGCCCTCCTCCTCCAACGTCTCGATCAGGTAGGTCATGGCGTCCTCCAGCTCCAGGTTGGAGGCGATATAGCCCTTCACCAGGTCCGAATAGGGCAGCTGCTCCACCCGGTCCCTGTTCTCGGCCGCCCAGTAGTTCTCGTCAAAGCCGTAGGGGGTGTGGGCGCTGATGGTCATGTAGTAGCTGACGAAGGGCCGGTTGTTGATGTACAGGGGCACGGTCGCCTTGAACAGATCCTCGTCGCTGCTGTCCCAATCGGTCTGCATGATGTCCTCCAGGCCGTTGCCGAAGCCGTAGAAGCCGTCGGAGAAGCCCAGCCGGTTGTGGGTCACGTCCCGGTCATAGTAATCGTAGGTGCCGTTGTGGTAGGCCACGCCGTAATAGCCCCTGGCATACAGCTCGGTGGGCAGATTCAGCAGCACCCGGTGGCTGGTCATGTCCATCATGGAGTCCACGCTGTTGCTGGGTAGCAGGCCGAAGATATGCTGGTACTCCCCGCCGGTGGTGCCCGCACCGGCGAACTGGTAGTAGTCGTCGAAGTGCACGCCCTTGGAGTACATCCGGTACAGGGTGGGCGTCAGCTCCGGGTCGATGACCTCCTTGGTGAAGGCCTCGGCGGTGATCATAATGAGGTTCTTGCCCGCGAACATGCCCGTGTACTCGTTTTTCATGGAGGGTGTCAGCCCGGACACATAGGCGTCCAGACTGCGGTACACATCGGTGGTGTCCGGCGTCTCCTCGTTCAGGTGCAGCTCCAGCACGTTGGGCTCGTACACCACCGGGGTGGCGGCCGGGTCCGCCGTGGCATTGGGATCGGGCGTGGCGTCCGGGTCCGGCGCGGCGTCCGGGTCGGGGGTCTGCTCACCCGTCTGGCCGGCCAGGCTGAGTATGTCCACCTGCTCGAAGGAGGCCGTGTTCCGGCCCAGCAGCCGTTCCCGCGCCTCCAGGCCCGTGCCGGTGAGCAGGCCGAACCGCTCCACCGAGTCCTGGAACCGGTAATCCGCCCCGTACAGGTCGTACAGGCCGGGGGACACGCGGATGAGCGCGAAGGCGATGAGGTAAAACGCCGCTATCCGCGCTGCAGTCAGGCCCCGCTCGTGGCCGTCTATCCGCACAGGCGCCGCGCCGAACAGGGCGAACAGCACCGCAGGCAGCAGGTACGCCGCGATGCACAGCAGTCCCTTGAAGCTGAACACCAGCCGGACGATCTCGCCGCCAAAGTTGGTCACCACGTCCCCGGTCCCGGCGAATACGGCGCCGAAGTCGAACAGAATGCCGAACTCCCGGTACAGGAAGGCCTCTATGCCGAAGGGCAGCGCCGTGAGAAATAGCAGCGCCACCGTCAGCCACATATTCACCCGCCGGTCGGAGCTGATCGTGCACAGCAGATAGCCTATCCCGCCGTAAGCGCAGCACAGCGGCAGCAGCAGCAGCGTATCCAGCCGGAACAGGCCCGCGCCTGTGAATATACGGAAGGTGAGTTCATAGTACAGCAGCACCAGGGGAAACAAAAAAACAGCTCTCCTCGTGTGTCTGATCGGCCGTCTATGCACTTTTGTCTCCACTGACGACACCTCTTCGCCCCCATGGGCTGTGGATTTTATACCAAGCTATTTTACTTGATTCATCAGTCCCGGTCAAGATTTTTTTGCCGCCTTGACACCCCGGCCCGTTGATACTACAATGGGCCGGGACGTTTTTTTGCCCCGGAGGGACTTATGCAGATCGGGAACGTGCACATACCGGGCCGCGCGGCGCTGGCCCCCATGGCGGGGGTGACGGACGCCGCCTTCCGGCATGTGTGCATGGGCCTGGGCGCGGCCCTTTGCTGCACGGAGATGGTGTCCAGCCGGGGCCTGGTGTACAACGACCCCAAGACCCGCGAGCTGCTCTTCTGCCCCGAAGGGGACCGGCCCGTGGCCGCCCAGATATTCGGCTCGGACCCGGCCGTCATGGCGGACGCCGCCGGCATGGCCCTGGAGCTCTCCGGCGCGGACATCCTGGACATCAACATGGGCTGCCCCGTGGGCAAGATCGTCAAGAGCGGGGACGGCTCCGCCCTCATGCGGGACCCGGAAAAGGCCGGACGCATCATCGAGGCCTGCGTCGCAGCGGTGGCCCGGCCGGTGACGGTGAAGTTCCGCAAGGGCTGGGACGGGGGCAGCGTCAACGCGGTTGAATTTGCTCAGGTCTGCCAGCAGGCCGGGGCCGCCGCCGTGACCGTCCACGGCCGGACACGGGTGCAGATGTACGCCGGCGCCGCCGACTGGGACGTCATCCGCAGCGTGAAGGCGGCGGTCACCATCCCGGTGATCGCCAACGGAGACGTGTTCACCGCCTCCGACGCGGTGCGCATCCTGCGCCGCACCGGCGCGGACATGTGCATGGTGGGCCGGGGCGTGTTCGGGGACCCCTGGCTCTTCGGGCGCATCAACGCGGCCCTGGAGGGCCTGCCGGAGCCGGCTCTGCCGCCTCTTTCGGAGCGGATGGACCTGGCGATGGAGCAGCTGGAGCTTGCCTGCCAGTGGAAGGACCCCCGCATCGCCTGCCTGGAGGCACGGCGGCAGCTGAGCTGGTATCTGCGGGGCGTGCCCTGGTCCGGGCCCATCAAGCGCGAGATCGTGAAGATAGAGACCATCGACGACGCCAGAGCCATCGTAAAGCGCGTCAAGCGGGAGCTGAGATAGATGACGAGAGACGAGGAAAAGCTTCTCATAGAGCGCATCCTGGCCGGGGAGACGGACCTTTACGAGCCGCTGGTGAAGGCCCACGAGCTAGGGGTCTACAACCTGGCCCTGCGGATGCTGAAAAACGAACAGGACGCCCTGGACGCCTCCCAGGAGGCGTTTTTGCGGGCATGGCGGAGCCTGGGCTCCTTCCGGGGAGACAGCAAGTTCTCCGTGTGGCTGTACCGGCTGACCAGCAACGTGTGTCTGGACATGCTGCGCCGGTCCGGCCGGCTGCGGGCCGACTCGCTCACCGACGAGGAGGGCGCCGAGGCGGAGCTGCCCGACCGGCGGGGCGACCCCCAGCAGGCCCTGGAGCGGAAGGAACTGGCAGCGGCGGTCCGGGAGGGGCTGGAGTCCCTGCCCCCCGCCTTTCGGCAGGCGCTGGTGCTGCGGGACATCAACGGTCTTTCCTACGACGAGATCGCCCAGGTCACCGGCCTGGAGACCGGCACGGTGAAGAGCCGCATCTTCCGGGCCCGGCGAAGGCTGGCGGACAGGCTGCGGAGCGGCGGGAACTTTTTCGACGACGGCGCGTCCTATACGGCGACCGGGAAAGGAGGCGGCAGACATGAAAAACTGTGAATACTGGCAGCAGCAGCTCAGCCGCTTCCTGGATGGGGACCTGACCTCCGAGGAGGAGGACGCCCTGTGGGCGCACATCGCTGACTGTCCCGACTGCGCCCAGGCCTTCGAGGACTTCTCCCAGCAGACCAGCGTGCTCCGCGCCCAGGTGGTCCGGCCGCCGGTGGACCTGAGTCGGCTGGTCATGGCCCGCATCAAAAACGGCCAGACGGACCCGGCATCTCCCCGCGCGGAAAAGCCGGTCTCCCACCGGCTGCGCCCCTGGAGGAAGCTGGCCGTCGCGGCCTGCTTCGTGGCGCTGGTGGCGGCGGCCGCCGTCACGGGCCTGTTCAGCCGGGGCGTGCCCATGTCCGGCAACGGGGAGTCGGCCGCCTACCTGCCCTCGGCGCAGAGCGATACTGTTTACGCGGCGGTCTCCGGCCGGAGCGCGGACACGGCCGAAGCGGCCTCCGCGCAGGAGGATACCGCTTCGGACATGCTGGAAGCCGCTGCCCCGGCGGAAGAGGCCGCCCTCTCCCTGCCGGCGCCGGAGCCGGATGCGCCGGAAGCGGCGGAGGACACGGCGGCGGATGAGGCCGCGCCGGAGAACGACGCCGTCACGGAAAGCGCCACGATGCCCATCGCGGCGGACGAGGCCATCCCGGCGGCGGGCGAGACCGGTCTGACCGGCTCTGCGGACAGCGGCATCATGACCGTCATGGAGCCGCCCGCATCCACCCAGGAGGACGGCGCGCCCGCCTGCCAGGTCCTGGACGGCGCGGGGCAGCCGCTGGGCCGCATCGAGGACGCCGCCGCCCTGCGGGCGCTGCTCACCGGCGAGGGCTGGGACGGCGGGGAGCCGGAACCGGCCTGTACCCTGGAGCTGGACGGCGATGACTACGCCTTCGCGGAGACGGAAGACGGCGGGCTGCTGTGGCGCTGCGGCGGCGATGGCTGGACCCTCTCCCCCGCCGCCATGGCGGACCTGCAGGCGCTCATCCTGCCTGCATGAGCGGCGCGCCGTTGACAAAACCCGCCGACGGTCTTATATTATTTTTATCATTTGCAGTGCAGAAAGGACGGCGCAGAGAGATATGAGCGTTCTGTCCGTGATCATCCCCTCCTTCAACGAGGAGGAGAACATCCGCCGCACCGCCGAGACGGTGGCGCGCATCCTGACGGAAAACGGCGTCGACTACGAGCTGATCTTCGTGGACGACGGCTCCTCCGACGCCACCTATGCCCGCGTCACGGACGCGGCACGGCAGGACAGCCGTGTGGTGGGGCTGAGCTTCAGCCGCAACTTTGGCAAGGAGGCGTGCATCTTCGCGGGCCTGGAGCGGGCCCGGGGCGACTGCTGCGCGGTGATGGACTGCGATCTGCAGCATCCGCCCGAGACGCTGGTGGAGATGTACCGGCTGTGGGAGCAGGGCTATCAGGTCATCGAGGGCGTGAAGAAGCAGCGCGGCAGCGAGTCGCTGCTGTATAAGCTCTCCGCCCGCACCTTCTACCGGCTCATCAGCCGGGCCACCCGGTTCGACATGGAGCGCTCCAGCGACTTCAAGCTGCTGGACAGGCAGGCCGTGGACGTGCTGCTGTCTCTGCAGGAGCGGCAGACCTTTTTCCGGGCTCTGTCCTACTGGGTGGGCTTTCGCACCGCCCAGGTGGAGTACGACGTGGCCGAGCGCAAATACGGCCAGTCCAAGTGGTCCCTGCGCAAGCTGGTGCGCTACGCGCTGGACAACGTCACCTCCTTCACCGCCGCGCCGCTGCATCTGATCACCCTGCTGGGGGTGCTGCTGCTGGTCTTTTCCGCAGTGCTGCTGGTCTACTCCCTGGTGCAGTACTTCACCGGCCAAACCGTGGCGGGCCTGACCACCCTCATCACCCTGCTGCTGATCATCGGCGGCACCATCATGATCAGCCTGGGCATCATCGGCTTCTACCTGGCCAAGATCTACGACGAGATCAAGGGCCGGCCCCGGTACATCGTGGCCCGGACCACGGACCAGACCGGGGACAAATGAGCCTTGCCAAATCCACGGCGTTGTGATACACTGTCCCCGGTTGCGGAATGCGGCGGCTGGGGGAGCGCCCTGACGTCGCGCTCAATAGCATATTGATTGACGAGACCAGATCGCGAGGGAGCCCGTGTTCCGGGTTGAGAGGGTCCCAGCAAGGACCGACCGCCCCACTGCCCGGCATACGCCGGGCCGTCAGCAGCTGCCTGGGCGTCAAAGAGGACATGCGCGGCTGCGCATGTCCCTTTTTCTTTCCGGGCGGACTTAAAAATCTGGAGGTATCGAACATGAAAAAGCAACTGCTGACCCTGCTCACCGTCCTGGCCCTGTGCCTGGGACTGTTCTCCCTGGGAGGGACCGCCCTGGCCGCCGGTGAGGACCCCGTGAAGATCGACTCGCTGAAGATCGCCTTCTCCCCCTACGCCGACGCGGACCAGATCGTCACCGCCACCGAGCCGCTGGAGAGCCTTCTGCACGACGAGCTGCTCAAGGCGGGCTACGACGTGGCGGACATCGACATGACCGTGGGCACCAGCTACACCGCCGTGGGCGAGGCTCTCTCCGCCGGCAGCGCGGACATCGGCTTCATCTCCGGAGGCAACTACGTGCTGTTCTCCGACGACTGCGACGTGCTGCTCACCGCCCTGCGCTACGCCATCAACAAGGACTCCGAGGACCCCGCCGACTGGAACGACGGCACCATCGAGGAGAACACCGAAGACATGAGCACCTACTACCGCTGCATCGTGCTGGCCGGTCCCAGTGAGAAGGGCCGCGCCCTGGCGGAGAAGGTCAACGCCGGCCAGGAGCTGACCTGGGACGATCTGAACGACGCCACATGGTCCGTGCTGGACCCCACCTCCTCCTCCGGCTACATCTACCCCTGCCTGTGGCTGCAGGACAACTACGGCAAGTCCATAAGCGATCTGGATAACGTCATCCAGTCCGACTCCCACACCACCTCCGTGGCCCGTCTGGCGGCCAAGCAGGTGGACGTGATGGTCTCCTACGGCCACATCCGCATCAAGAACGCCCCCATCTGGGAGAGCGACTTTGGCGCGGACGGGCCCATGGCGGACGAGACGGACGTGATAGGCGTCACCGACGGCATCTACAACGACATGATCGCCTACAGCAAGACCTCCCAGCTGATGGCTGACGAGGATTTCCGCACCGCCCTGGGCCAGGCGTTCATCGATCTTGCCCAGACCGAGGAGGGCCAGGCCATCTTCGGCGTGTTCAGCCAGGTGGGCTACACCTGGGGCCAGGACGCCGATTACGACGGTGAGCGGGCCGCCCAGGCGCTGCTGCGGGAAATGGAAGAGTGATGTTTCTCCGGCTGCAGGACGTTTGCAAAAGCTATAACGGCGGCTCCGTCCGGGCGCTGGACGGGGTGAGCTTTGCCGTGGCCGAGGGGCAGTTCGTATCCGTGATCGGCCCCTCCGGCGCGGGCAAGACCACCCTGGTCCGGCTGCTGTGCGGCGCGGAGCGCTGCGACGCCGGCCAGATCGAGCTGGACGGCGTGCGTCTGGACCAGGCCCGGGGCGGCGCGCTCCGGGCCCTGCAGCGCCGCCTGGGCTCCATCTGGCAGGATTTCGCCCTGGTGGAACAGGCCAGCGCCCTGCAGAACGTGTTGAACGCCGCCCTGCCCGACATGTCCCCCCTTCCCGCTCTGGCCGGCGCCTTCGGCAGACAGCGGCGGGACGAGGCCGCCGCTCTGCTGGACAGGGTGGGTCTTGCCGACAAGCTGGACGCGCCGGTGCACCAGCTTTCCGGCGGACAGAAGCAGCGGGTGGCCATCGCCCGGGCGCTGATGCGCCGGCCGGCCCTGCTGCTGGCCGACGAGCCGGTGGCCTCCCTGGACCCGGTCACCGGCCGGCAGATCATGGAGCTTTTGCAGGACATCCGGCGCACCGAAGGGCTGACCGTGCTGATGAACAGCCATGATCTGGCCCTGGCAAAGGAGTTTTCCGACCGGCTCATCGGCCTGAACACCGGGCGCGTGGTCTACGACGGGCCGGCTGACGTGCCGGACCAGGCGCTGGCGGCGGTGTACGGTGGCGGGGAGGCTGCCCCATGAGGCTGCAAAGACGCCGGGGCGCGCTGCTGGTCCTGGCGGCGCTGGCGCTGTTCTTTCTGGCCGCCGCCTTCACCGGCTGTGACCCGGCCCTGCTGTGGTCCCGGCGGGGACACCTTGCCGACATCCTGGTCAAAATGTTCCCCCCGGACTGGGGCTGGTTCCCCCGCATCCTGGCCCCCCTGTGGGCCACAGTGCAGATGTCCGTGGCCGGCACGGCCCTGGGCGCGCTGCTGGCCCTGGCCGCCGCGCCCCTGTGCGCGGGAAATCTGCCCTTCCCCGCCCCGCTGCGCACAGCGCTGCGGGCGCTGGTGCAGCTGACGCGCACCTTCCCCGCCCTCATCCTGGCCCTGACAGCCACGTTCCTCGTCGGCATCGGTCCCTTCGCCGGCACCGCCGCCATCACGGTGTACACCTTCGCCATCATGGCCCGGCTGACCAGCGACGACATCGAGACCGCCCCCGACGGGGCATTCCGGGCGCTGCTGACTATGGGCACGCCCCCCTACCGGGCCTTTTTCCGGGGAATGTTCCCCTCCGTCGCGTCCACGTACCTGACCAACGCGCTGTATCTGCTGGAGACCAACGTGCGCCACAGCGCCATATTGGGCTACGTGGGGGCCGGCGGCATAGGGCTGCTGCTCAATGAGAAGATCTCCTGGCGGGAGTATGAAAAGGTGGGCTCCATCCTGCTGGCGCTGTTCCTGGCCGTGTGTCTCATCGAGAGCCTGAGCGCCTATCTCACCGCCCTTGTCACCGGCCGGCGCAAGGCCGGCCGGACCCTCCGCCGGGTCATCATCGCGGCGGCCGTGGTCCTGACGCTGGTCAGCGCCGCCACGGTGGGCCGGCCGGACTTTGCCCGGACCAGTCTGCGCACTGCGGCCGCCATGCTGGGAGGTCTCGTCCATCCCGATTGGGGCTTTTTCTTCGACACAGGCGCCGGCGGGCTGGGATACCTGCTGCTGGAGACGGTGGCCATCGCTCTGGCCGGCACGGTGCTGGGGGCGCTGGCCAGCTTCCCACTGGCGCTGCTGGGCTCCGGCCGGCTCATGCCCCGCCCTGTGGCGCTGCTGGGCCGGACCGTGTGCCTGGCCATCCGCGCCGTGCCCTTTCTGGTGTACGGCCTCATTTTCATCCGGGCCACCGGGCCGGGCCCCTTCACCGGCGTGCTCACCATCGCCGTGTGCAGCGTGGGGCTCATATCCAAGCGGTTCGGCCAGGCCATCGACACCATGGACATGCGGGCCTACCGGGCGCTGGCGTCCATGGGCGTGCCGGTCCTCTCCCGGGTCCGCTGGGCTCTTCTGCCCCAGCTGGGGCCGGCCTTCGGCTCGGCGGTGCTGTACCGGTTCGACGTGAACATCCGTGAGGCGTCGGTGCTGGGCCTGGTGGGCGCGGGGGGCATCGGCGCGCCGCTGGTGTTCGCCATGGACCACTTCGACTGGCCCACCGCTGGGGCCATCGCCATCGGCCTGGTGCTGCTGGTGTGGGCCATCGACTGGCTGTCCGGCCAGCTGCGGAAAAACTGAACTTCTGCCACAATTGCAAAGCGGAGACCGCCCGGTCTCCGCTTTGCTTTATGACCCGCCCTTGCGCTTACTGAGGCCGCGAGGTATAATGGCCGGGAGAGACGCGGACTGCAAAACCGGGCGTTTTGGAGATGACCCAATGGATAAAAAGCGCTTATAAAATATCTTTGTGCCTTACTGCTGTTTGGCTTGAACGGCATCGTCGCAGACCATATCGCTCTCAACAGCTATGAGATCGTTTTTCTCAGGACGATGATCGGCAGCGCTCTTCTGATCCTGCTTTTCCTGCTGGGAAAGAACAAGTTCCACTTGAAAGGACACAGGAGAGATGTTCTCCTCATAATGCTCTCTGGCATAGCGATGGGCACCAGCTGGATGTTCCTCTATGAAGCATATCAGCGCCTCGGCGTCAGCTTCGCGTCGCTGCTGTACTATTGCGGGCCGGTCATCGTTATGATCCTGTCGCCGCTATTGTTTCAGGAGCGCTGACAAGCCCAAAGTCGCGGGCTTTGCCATCGTTCTGATCGGCATCGTGCTCGTCAACGGAAAGCTGGCAGGAGCAGGCAGCACCTGGGGGCTGTTCTGCGGCGCGATGTCGGCGGTCATGTATTCCTTCATGGTGACGCTCAATCGCAAGTCTGACGAGATCACGGGGCTGGAAAACTCCGTCATAAAGTACAACTTCCCATTCATCAGAGACATCAGCAGTGCGGGAGCATCGGTCAGATGCTCCCGCACTGTTACTATTTTTCGTCAGTCGGTGATGTCGGGACGGACTGCCTCCGCCTGCTCGATCCAGGCCAGCAGTTTTTCACGAAGCTGGGCCTTGACGGCGGCGTAGGCCGGGTCGGTGACCACGTTTTGAAGCTGCCAGGGGTCCTTCTCCATGTCGTAGAGGAAATCGTCCGCGTACACGTCCGCCGCAGCGGCCTCGCCGCCGTTGACGCCGGGGGCGTACACCGAGTACAGCCACTGGGGCGTGCGTACGCACCGTCCCACCCGGCTCTCGGAGATCTGGGCGAACACCTCGTTGGGCCGGTCCGGGTCACGGTGCTGCACCACGCCCAGCAGGTCCTCACCGATCATGGCGTCTCCCACGTCCACCCCGGCGATGGCCAGGATGGTCTTGGGCAGGCTGGCGGTGCTCACCAGCTCCTGGATCGCCATGCCGCCCTTGTAGGGCCCGCCGGCGATGACCAGCGGCACGTGCAGGCACCCGTCGTGGCAGGAGCGCTTGTAGTCGTCGTAGCCGTTGAGGTGCCCGTCCCGGTTGCGGGTCATAAAGTGGCTGCCGTGGTCGGAGGCGAAGATGATGACCGTATCGTCGTACAGTCCCTCCTTTTTCAGCCTGTCCACGAGCCGGCCCAGGTTCTCGTCCAGGGCGGCGCACTGGCCCAGATAGTCCGGGTACTCCTCCGCCGCGTTGCCCCCCAGGGCCGCCAGGTCCGGGGGCAGGACGAAATCACGGAACCGCTCCTTGGAGCCCTCCGGCCCCTCGTAGTGCCGGTGGTCGTTCTGATGGTGGGGCTCGATCTGGCTGATGGTCATAAAGAAGGGCTTTTTCCGATCGTAGGTGTCGAAAAACTCCAAGGCCATGTCGTTGATGCAGTCGGCCCGGTAGCCCTTGAAGTCGATGCGCCTGTCGTTTTCGTCGAACACGAACCCGTCGTAGCCGTGGGAGGTGAACTCCAGCACGTCCGCCGTCCGCCAGTAGCCGGTATAGCCGCCCCGCAGCTCGCGGGGGATGGCGGTGACAGTGTGGTCCACCACCGGGGGTTTCTCCAGCTCCCCGTCGCTGGCCAGGTGCCACTTGCCGATGTAGGCGGTCTCGTAGCCCGCCTCTTCTATGTACTGGCCCAGGGTCTTCACCCTCGCCGGGAGCATGATGTTGTTGCGGAAGCACCCGGTCTCGGTGGGCCAGCGGCCGGTCTGGAACAGGGCCCGGCAGGGGCCGCACACCGGCTGGGGGGAGAAGGCGTTGTCGAATTTGACGCCCTCCGCCGCCAGCTTATCCAGGTTCGGGGTGATGGGCAGCGGCTGGCCGAAGCAGCCGCAGGTGTCCCAGCGCTGCTGGTCGGTGAAGTAGAATACGATATTGTAGGGCATTTACGTCTCCTCCTTCGCTGCCGCCGCCTTGCGGTCCTTGAGCTTGCCCCGCAGGATGGTGCCCACCGCCAGCACGATCAGGCCGATGAATATCCAGCAGTACACGCTGCTGAAAAATATTTTCGGGCTGCCGTCGGAAATAAGCAGCGCGCGGCGGAAGTTGGTCTCGGTCATCTTGCCCAGCACCAGGCCCAGCAGGATGGGCACCGGGGGCATATCCAGCTTGCGCAGCACCCACGCCAGCACGCAGAACACCAGCGCCACGCCCACGTCGAAGTAGTTCTTGTTCACCGAGTAGGCCCCGGCGAAGCAGAAGATGACGATGATAGGCGTGAGTATCTCCTGGGGGATGGACACCACCTTGGCGAAGATGGGGGTGAGCAGCTTGCCCTGGATGAGCATGAAGAGGTTCACCAGAATGAGCCCCAGCATGATGGCGTACATGATGTCGCCCTGGGTGGTGAACAGCGAAAGGCCGGGGTTCAGGCCGTTGATCATCAGCGCGGAGAGCATGATGGCCACCGTGCCGTCCCCGGGGATGCCCAGGGTCAGCAGCGGGATGAGGGTGGCGCCGGTGACGGCGTTGTTGGCCGATTCGGCCGCCGCGATGCCCTCCACGGAGCCCTTGCCGAACTCCTCCTTGTGCCTGGACATGTTCTTGGCCTGGCTGTAGCTGAACCAGGACGCCTCGGACGCGCCGGTGCCGGGGATGATGCCCACCATCACGCCGATCAGCGAGCCCAGGATAGTCGGCCGGGCCAGGCGCTTGTACTCGTCCTTGGTGATGACGCCGTTGTCGTGCATCTTGGCGGTGTCCATGTGCAGCTCGCCGGGCTTCTGCTCGGCGCGGCTGACGATCTCCACCAGGGCGAACAGGCCGATCAGGCACACCGCCAGGTCCAGGCCCAGGTACAGCCGGTTGATGCCGAAGGTGAACCGGTCGTAGCTGGTCATGGGGTCGGAGCCGATGCAGGAGATGAGCAGGCCCAGGCAGGCGGCGATGATGCCCCGGACCATGCTCTTGCCGGACACGCCGGCGATGATGGTCAGGCCGAACACGCACACCATGAAGCACTCCGCCGTGCCCAGCTGGGCGGCCAGCTTGGCCACCTGGGGGCCCAAAAACAGTAGCGCCAGGGCGGAGAATATCCCGCCGAAGGTGGATGCGTACAGGGCGATCTTCAGCGCCGCCTTGGTGCGGCCCATCTTGGACAGGGGATGGCCGTCCAGCATGGTGGCGGCGGCGTGGGGCGTGCCGGGGGTGTTGATGAGGATGGCCGAGACGCTGCCCCCGTAGCCGCCGGCGCAGTAGATGCCCAGCAGGAACATCATACCGGGGATGGCCGACATGGAGTAGGTCACCGGCAGGAACAGGATGACGCACAGGATGACCGTCAGGCCGGGGATGGCGGCGAACACGGCGCCGATGAACACGCCGATGTTGATCCACAGGATGTTCTGCAGCGTGAACAGCAGGCCGCTGGCCGGAACGATATGTTGCAGCATATTCCCTCCCCCTTCCTAAAACCGCACGTTGAGCAAAAAGCGGAACGCCGCCCATATGCCCACCGCCAGACCGACAGTGATGACATAGTACAGCGGCTTTTTGCACCGGAAGTAAATGAGGAACGCCAGCGCGCAGAACACTGCGCCCACCACGAACAGGTCCGTGGTCCGGCAGAGGATGTAGGTGATGACCAGGATGGCCAGGATGATGAGGGCCTTGACCTCCACAAGCAGATTCACGGTCTTATACTCCAGCGGCTGCTTTCGCACGAGCTTGACGATCTCCTTGGCCACCAGCGCGGCGCAGCAGATCATCATCAGCGTCATCAGCAGCTCCGGGAAGGCCCGGCCGTTGACCACGTCCCGCTCGGATATGGCCACCTGGCTGGGCATGAGCAGCATCACCGCCAGCCCCACCAGGAAAAACACCACGCCCACGGTCAGGTCCACCGGGATGCGGAGCTCCTTCTGCCGCATCTGGTCGCAGAGCTTGCCCAGTTTATCTTTCAAAGAGCGCTACCTCCCTTCTGATAAAAAGAAAGGGGAATGGGCCAGCGATGCCCATTCCCCGGAAAATATCCGATCATTCGGGCTGAACGATGTCGATGTACTGCTCGACGATGTCCTTGACGTTGGCCACGTGGTCCTCCACGTCCTCCACCTCCATGGTGTCCACCTCCAGGAGCATGGTGTCGTGCAGCCAGTCCACGACCTCCTCGTCGGCCAGGATCTCGTCATACAGGGCCTTCAGCTCGGCCACCTTGGCCTCATCCGTGCCGGCACGGGCCATGATGAAGCAGCGGTTGCGGAAGAAGGGATAGCCGTATTCGCCCACGCCCTCGACGCCGGCGAAGGGACCGTTCTCGATGGGGCCTTCATCAAAGGCGCAAACCACGGTCACGCCCTCCTGGTTGTAGGCCTCCAGGATCTGGGACTGATGGCTGACGGCGAAGTCGGTCTCGCCCCGGGTGACGGCCTGGGCGGCCTCAGCGGCGGACTGATAGGGCACCAGCTTGAGCGCGTCGCCGGCGTCCATGGAGCCGAACAGCGCGGCGGCCAGGAAGGCCTCGGAGCCGGTGGCGCCGTTGGTGGCGACGGTGATCTGGTCGGCCTCGGCCACATAGGCCTGCAGGTCCTCGACGTTCTCGATCTCCAGCTTGGCGTCGGCGGACAGCACGAACACGGAGGAGTACAGGTTCTCCACGAACTCGAAGTCCTCATAGCCGAACTGCATCTTGGCCGGGTCCATGGTGGCGGTGATGGACAGCAGGCCCTCGCCCACGAAGACCAGGCTGGGGTCGTCGGCCTCGTTGTCCAGCACCCAGGTGTTGACGGTGGCGGCGTCGCCCTTGATGGCCTCGGCCACCAGGGTGATGTCCTCGGAATACTCCGTGCTCAGGGAAGCGGCCTTCTGGCTGACCAGGCTGGCCACGCCGTCGGGGGCCCAGGGGCAGGTGACGGTCCAGGTCTCGCCGGCGGCAAGGCCGACGGTGCCGGTCATCAGGCAGAAGGCCATGACGACGGCAAGGCACAGGCAGATGCGACGTTTTTTCATGGGGCATTCTCCTTAATTAAATATTTACCCGTATTGGATATTTCTGTAATATTCTACCATACCTTGCCAGACAATTCAATCATAATTTTCAAAAAATTCCGTGTAAATCGCATCAGTTTTGTTATGTTTATATAAATTGTCACATCTATGAACATTTCTGTCAGTTTTTTGCGCCGTCGTCATGTCCCACGGGCAGAGGCGCATATGCTCCCTGGGGGGCGCACATATGAGCGGGACAGTGAAAATGCTTTTTGGCCTGATGGGGGCGCTGGCGCTGTTTTTGTACGGCATGCAGACCATGACCGGCGCGCTGGAGCGGGCGGCCGGGGACGGTCTGCGCCGGGCTCTGGCACGGGCCACCCGGACGCCCCTTCTGGGGGCGCTGGCCGGCGCGGCGGCCACGGCGGTGCTGCAGAGCTCCTCCGCCGTGACGGCGGCGGTGGTGGGGTTCACCGGCGCGCGCCTGGTGGACCTGACTGGGGCTGTGGCGGTGATCTTCGGGGCCAACGTGGGCACCACGGTGACAGGCCAGCTGCTGGCCTTCCGGCTGACGGACTGGCTGGGGCCGCTGCTGCTGGCGGGGCTGGTCCTGCATCTGGGGGCAAAGCGAACGCGGACACGGCAGGCGGGCCTGGCCCTGTTCTCCTTCGGTCTGCTGCTGACGGGGGTGGACGCCATGGGCGCGGCCATGGCCCCGCTGGCGGGCAGCGCCCGCTTTACCGCTCTGCTGGCCCTGGCGGCGGAGCGGCCGATCATAGGGCTGGTCCTAGGCGCGGCGCTGACCGCAGCGGTGCAGAGCTCCTCCGCCGCCGTAGCGGTGGTGCAGAGCCTGGCCCCCATAGCGGGGCTGCGTGCCGCCGTGCCCATGCTGCTGGGCTGTAACATCGGCACCACCGTCACCGCCCTGCTGGCCGCCGCCGGGAGCACGGCGGACGCCCGCCGGGCGGCCCTGGCCCATCTCATCTTCAACCTCACCGGGGCGCTGGGGTGCCTGGCCCTGCTGGGTCCCTTCACCCGGCTGACGCTGGCCCTCTCCCCCGCCGGCGCGGAGGGAGCCCGGCTGGCGGCCAACGCCCACACCCTGTTCAATCTGCTGTGCGCCGCGTTATGGCTGCCCATGACCGGGCTGATGGTGCGTCTGGTCACCTGGGCCGTGCCGGAAAAAAAGCGGGCCCCCTCCGAAGAGGGAGCCTGTCGATAATGTACATCGTCACGCCTTTTCCAGTATATCCGCGATGCGCTCGCTGGCGTGGCCGTCGCCGTAGGGGTTGACGGCCTTTGCCATAGCATCGTAGGCGGCGGGGTCGTCCAGCAGCCGGGTGAACTGCTCGTATATCACATCCTCGTCGGTGCCCACCAGCTTCAGCGTGCCGGCGTTGATGCCCTCGGGCCGCTCGGTGGTGTCGCGCATCACCAGCACCGGCTTGCCCAGACTAGGGGCCTCCTCCTGGATGCCGCCGGAGTCGGTGAGGATCAGGTGGCTGCGGGCCATGAAGTTGTGGAAATCCAGCACGTCCAGGGGCTCTATGAGCCGGATGCGCTCGTCCCCGGCCAGCGTCTCGTCCGCCGTGGCCCGGACCGCCGGGTTCATGTGGATGGGATAGATGGCCTTCACGTCCGGATGCTCGTCCAGCACCCGGCGGATGGCCCGGAACATGCGGGCCATGGGCGCGCCCAGATTCTCCCGCCGGTGGGCGGTGATGAGCACCAGGCGGCTGCCGGCGGCCCAGTCCAGCTGGGGGTGGGAGTAGTTCTCCCGCACGGTGGTGGCCAGCGCGTCGATGGCGGTGTTGCCGGTGACGTGGATGGTGGCCGGGTCCCGGCCCTCGGCCAGCAGATTCTGCCGAGCCTTGTCGGTGGGGGCGAAATTATAGCGGCTGACGATGCTCACCGCCTGGCGGTTGAACTCCTCCGGATAGGGGGAATAAATGTCGTGGGTGCGCAGTCCCGCCTCCACGTGGCCCACCGGTATCTGCAGATAGAAGCAGGCCAGGGCGGCGGCGAAGGTGGTGGTGGTATCCCCGTGCACCAGCACCACGTCCGGCCGCTCCTTCTCCAGCACGGGGCGGATGCGCTCCAGCACCCCGGCGGTGATGTCGAACAGGGTCTGGCCGGCCTTCATGATGGCCAGGTCATAGTCCGGTGTCACGGAGAACGCCTCCAGCACCTGGTCCAGCATCTGCCGGTGCTGTCCGGTGACGCACACCAGCGTCTCCAGCGCCGGCCGGCTGCGCAGCTGCTTTACCAGCGGGCACATCTTGATGGCCTCCGGCCGGGTGCCGAAGACCAGCATGACCTTTTTCATGTCCTGCCTCCGATAGGTCCCATTCTATTTGTCCGTCCTGGCGCCGGGACGGTGATCCCACAGGGCGCGGACGTAGCCCAGCAGCAGCATGCCCGCGCTCACGTTCAGTTCCCGCACCTGCGCCGCCATGACCCGGCGGACATAAGGCCAGAGCGCTCTGCGCTCGCCCCAGGCGTCCACGCCGTTCATGACTTTCCACAGCGTCACGTAGGCGTAGTGCAGCGCGCGTTTGGCCGCGACGGAATGGCCGTGCGCGTGGTAATAGTCCCAGCGGCCCATGATCGCCTGCACCGCCTCCAGATGGCGGATGGTGACCGGCCGGTTCATGGTGCTCCCCTGCCGTTGAAGGTAGTAGTACAGCACGTCGGCGATGAGCGCGACACGGCTGCAGCGCCTGTAAAGTGGCAGCACAAGGAACTCGTCCTCAAAGCCCTTGCCCTCTTCAAAGCGCAGGCCCTCAAAGAGCTCCCGCCTGCACAGCCGGGTACAGACCACCACATACCGTCCCTTCTCCACTGTCTCCAGACGCTCGTACATCTGTTCCCTGGTCAGCGTCCCTGCCCGCATGGGCGGCAGGTCGAAGGTCCTGTTCCCGTCGGCGTCCACAAAGACCAGGTCGCATATGCTGATATCCGCCCCGGTATCCGTCAGGGCGGTATAGAGCTTTTCATACATGTCCGGCGCAATGTAGTCGTCGCTGTCCACAAAGCCGATGTACGCGCCCCGTGCGATGTCCAGGCCTCGGTTGCGGGCTGAGCCCTGGCCGCCGTTTTCCTTGTGGATCACCCGCACGCGGCTGTCCCGGCGGGCAAAGGCGTCGCACAGCGCCGGGCAGCCGTCCGGCGAGCCGTCATCCACCAGGATGACCTCCAGGTCCTCGTACGTCTGGGCCAGCACGCTCTCCACGCACTTTTCCAGGTACGGCTCCACATTATATACCGGGATGATGACGCTGATGAGCTCCCCTTTCATCAGGAAATATGCTCCTTTTTCAGCGTCACACGGTCGATCTTGTCGTTGATGGTCATGGGCAGCCGCTCCAGGTGCACGTACCGGTTGGGCAGCATGTAGCTGGGCAGCTTCACCGCCAGGGCGCGAGCGAGCTCTCTCTCATCCTCCGGCCCCATGTACACGCATACGATCTCGTCCTTCTCGCTGTCGAACAGGCAGCAGCCGTTGGATACGCCGTCCTGGGCCAGCAGGGCCGTCTCGATCTCGCCCAGCTCGATGCGGTAGCAGCCCTGGTGCTTGATCTGGAAATCCTTCCGCCCCTGGAACATGATCTCGCCCCGGTCGTTATACCGGGCCAGGTCGCCGGTGCGGTACATCCGCTCATGGAACTGGCTGTTCAGAGGGTTCTGCACGAACACCTTCTGGGTCTGGGCGGGGTTATTGTAGTAGCCCATGGAAAGGCAGGTGCCCAGCACGCACAGCTCCCCGGTCTCGCCGGGGCCAACGGGCCGGTCCTCGTCGTTCAGCAGCAGGATGCGGGTGTTGGCGCAGGCCCGGCCGATGGGCAGGGGCTCGTCGTCGGCAAAGTCCCGGTCCACGATGTAATAGGCGCACACATCGGTGATCTCCGTGGGGCCGTACATGTTGCAGTATACCGCCCCCGGCACCGCCCTGCGCCACTGGTTCAGCTGCCGGTTGGGCATGACCTCGCCGCAGAAGTATACCCGCTTCAGGCCCAGAGGCGGGTCCTTTTCCAGGATACCGGAGTTGGCGATGGCGATCAGCGCCGAGGGCACGAAAAAGATGGTGTCGATGGCGTGCTCGGCCAGAAACTGCATCATGGTCTTGTGGAAGGAAAAGCACTTTTTGGGGATGATCCAGGTGGTGCAGCCGCTGCGCAGGGTGCTGTAGATGTCCAGGGTGGAGTTGTCGAACACGAAGGGCGCCTGGTTGCCCAGCACGCAGTCCTCTGTCAGGTCCAGCACGTCGTGCAGCCAGTCGGCGTAGTCCACCATGGCCCTGTGGCTGATGGTGACCCCCTTGGGCACGCCGGTGGAGCCGCTGGTGAACAGCACGTATAATAGGTCCGTATCCACATGGGCGGCCCGGATGGCGGCCAGCTTCTCCTCGTCCGGCTCGGTCTGGCAGGCCTCGTCGAACAGCGCGCAGCCGGCGCCGCCCGCCACGGCCCGGGCTGCGTCGGCGTTCTTCTCGTCATAGAGCACGAAGGCGGGGTGCAGGGTGTCGAAGATGAGCTTTATCCGCTCGGCAGGCATCTTGGTGTCCAGCGGCACGTAAAAGCACCCGGCGCTCACCGCCGCGAAAAAGGCCGCCAGGCATTCCGGCGTCTTCTCCATGAACACCGCCACCGGCTGATTCATGCCGATGCGGCCGGCCAGGTACGTCCCCGCCCGGCGGGCACAGTCCTGCAGCTGGGCGAAGGTGAGCGTGCTCTTCTCCCCGCCGAAGGCGATCTTGTCCGGCAGCCGCGCCGCAGACGCGTCCAGCCAATCCAGTACGTTCGTCACCATTTCTCTATCCCCCTATAGGAACAATTTCACAAGGCGTGTGCTCTGCAGTATCTCCTGGCTGAGTATCCCGTTGGAAAAAAATACCGCCAGCAGCGAGAGCACGAACACGTATATGTACGCCGTCACCAGCCCCTCGCCAAAGCCCAGCACTGAGCCCAGCAGCCGGTTGGTCATGGACCCGACGCCGTCGTGCCGCCGGGCGGCGACCAGCTTGGCCAGCAGCCTGCTCACCAGCATGCACGCGCCCAGTATGAGCAGCGACAGCCCCACCTGCACCACCATCATCAGCACCGGCTGCAGGATGGTGGTGGTGATGATCTGGGCCAGGCTGCCCGCGTCCTGGCGGAACATCTCGATGATCTGGTTGGCGGTAGTCTGGTCCACCACCTGGCCGCCGAAAAAGCCGGTAAGGCTGTTGAGTATCTCCTGCAGGCTCTCGATGGCTACCGCGCCGCTCTCCATGGCGTTGAGCACGTCCGGCGGGATGGCCTTGGCCACGGCCTTGACCGCCTGGGGCTCGATGACGGAACCGTACAGCCGCTCCGCCCAGCCGGGCACATACCGGGTCACCAGCAGCAGCGCGCCCAGCCATCCGGCGATGCGCACCAGCTCCGAGACCAGCCCCTGATGCCAGCCTCGCCAGATCATGAACAGCACGCTTATGAGCAGGATGATGTCGTATACCATGCCCGCGTCCAGCTTCACGGCGAGGCCCCCTTTCGGTCAGATAGAGGTATTATACTCGCACTTGACATAAAAAGCAAGCGCGGCCCCCTCCTGCGAGGGGGCCGCCGGCCATGTTTCCGCTTATTTCGTGAACGTCAGCGTAAAGTCCGTGTCCGTGCTGGTGTCCCGCGCGACGGCGGTGACGCTCTGCACCTGGGCCGGGTCTACCAGCCGGTCGAACACCATCGCCGTGCCGCCGTCGTGGCATATGGCCCCCACCGTGACGTTGTACATATAGGGCTCCTCCTGCTCCAGCACGTATTCCGTACCGTCTGCCATCTGGAGCGCCACGGCGTTGAAATAGTACTCATAGCCGCCGCGTTTCCCCTCCGGAGACGCGATCTTCAGTCCCACCGGGGAGACGCTGGCGCTCCAGCCCTCCGGTCCCGTCAGGGTCTCGGCGTCCACCGCCCCGGCCATGGGGAAGAGTATGCCGCCCTCCTTCGTGTCCAGCTCACCCTCGTCGGCGTCATAGTCCGTGGCCACGGAGAAGGTCAGCTTCAGCTGCTCCGTCCCGTCCAGGCTGTCGAAAGCGGCGAAATACAGCACCACGGTCTTTTTCGTGTCCGTGCCGCCGGCGGCCACGTACTGGGCGCTGTCCAGCCAGCCCAGCTTTTTGCCGCTGCCGTCGTGGACGGTCAGCACCGGCCCCGTCAGCCTGCCGCCCGCCAGCGGGTCGGAGAGCATGGAGCTGGCGTCGAACTCCACGCCGGGGAAGCCCTCCGGGTCCTCCATGGTGTAGGTCAGCACGCCCATGCCGTTGCAGTCCATGACGAAGTCCTCCACCGTGAAAGTGACCCCCTCGATGGTCACCGACGTGCCCACGTTGGCGGTGACGTCCCCCACCAGCTCCTGGGCCTGGTCCGGGTCCACCGGCGCCCGCTCCTGTCCGGGCACGACGTACTGCTTCACGACGTTCCCGTCCTTATCGGTGAGGGTCTTGTTTTCCGGGTCACGGCTGCCGATGCTCTCGTTGCCGAACACGGTCTGGAAAAAGCCGGTGTACTCCCCCACGGCCCAGGCCGTGCCCGCCAGGGCCAGCGCCAGCGCCGCAGCCAGCAGCGCCGTGTGCACGGTGCGGCGGCCGGTGCGTCTGTATGTCATTTTCCGGGTATCCTCCCGCTCGATCATTTTCAGTACCTCCTCCAAGGTGCCCTCGGAGGCATGCAGGGGGGCCAGCGCCCGCCGGATGGAGATCCTCTCATTCATAGCATTCCGCCTCCGTCAAGTATCGTTTCAGCTTCTGTCTGGCCCGCGCCAGCCGCGTGCCGGCGGTGGCGGCGGGGATACCAAGGAGTTTGGCCGTCTCCGCGATGGACCAGCCCTCATAATAGTAAAGGACGATGACCGTGCGGTACTTCTCCTCCAGGCCCATGATGGCGGAGAAGAGCTCCCCGTCGTGGGGGTCTTCAAAGGCCAGCGTGTCGGCAAAGTCCTCGATGGGCGCGTCGCTGCGCCTGCGCCAGGGCGAGCGCAGTATCTTTTTGCTCTCGTTGACCGCCACCCGGACGAGCCATGCCTTCAGATGGGTCTCGCTCTGGAAGGGCTTTTTGGCACGGTACAGAGCCAGCAGGGTGTTCTGCACCACGTCGTCCGCGTCCTCCCGGCTCTTCAGATAGGCGAAGGCCACCCGGAATATCATGTCCATATGCTGTTGTGCCAGGGCTGTGAACTGTTCCCTCGTGAACATCTGCCATTCTCCTTGCAAAGCGCGCTTCACCTATAATATCCGCCAGACCGCCTGGTTTTTTCAAGAGCCGGTGAAAAAGTTTTTTATTATCCCCCTATCCCCTTTTGGGCGGGGCCGGAGAGGAGCGCGCCGTCGGCGGCGAAGCGGGAACCGTGGCAGGGGCACTCCCAGGTCCGCTCCTCCGGGTCCCAGTTGAGCTGGCAGCCCATGTGGGGGCACCGGGGAGACACCCAGGCGTCCCCCGTCTCGCCCCGGTAGAGGCCCCGCTTCGTCCCCTGGTGCTCCACGACGCCCCCGTGGCCGGCGGGCATGTCGGCGGCGCTGTCCCTGGCCGGGGCAAAGGCGGCCCGGCCCAGGGCGCGGACCGTCACCGCCCCGTCGGCGGCCATGGCTGCAAAGCCTGCCCGCGTCATCGGCCGCTGGGGCGAGAACACCGGCGCAAAGTCGTTCTCCCGGCCCAGGATGAGGTCGGTGAGGATGTGGGCGGCGGCCATGGAGGTGGTCATGCCCCACTTCTGAAAGCCGGTGACCACATACCAGTCCGGCCGTTTGGGGGAGAACTGCCCGATGAAGGGCGCCCCGTCATGGGGCATGCAGTCCTGGGCGGACCAGGCGGCGATCTCGCGGCTGTCCGGCCAATACGTCCGGGCGGCGCGGCGCAGCCTGGCATACCGGCCCCCGGCGGCGTTCTCACCTGTGCGGTGACCGCCGCCGCCCAGCAGCAGATGCTCCCCCGCCTGCCGGAAGGACAGCCCATCCGGGTCGACGCCGTAATACATCCCGTCCAGCCTCTGGGCCTTTTCCAGGGCCAGCACATAGCTGCGTTCCTGGTGCATCCGGGCGAAGTAGAACCCCGGCGCGTTCACAAAGGGGAAGTGGCATGCAAAAACGATCTTCCCCGCCGTCACCGTGCCCCGGCCGGTGACGAGGGTATTGCCCTCCACGGCCAGGACAGGGGTGTTCTCGTATATGGTCAGGTCCTTGGATATGGCCCGCAGGAACCGCAGCGGGTCGAACTGGGCCTGGTCCTCGAACCGCAGCGCCTCCGCCACGGGAAAGGGCAGGTCCGTGGCCGTGCTCAGCCTGGCCCGGAGCCCCAGCTGCACCGCCGCCGACCACTCCCGGTGCAGCGCCATCGGGGACCGGGATGTATAGAGATAGGCCGGCCGGGCCTCGAAGCCGCAGTCGATGTTCCGCTCCTCGATGAGCGCCCGGTATTGGCCCACGGCCCGCTGGTTCGCCTGGGCGTACATCCGCGCCCGCTCCTGGCCCAGTTGCTTTATGAGCCGGTCGTATATGAGCCCGTGCTGGGCCGTGATCTTGGCGGTGGTGCCAGCCGTCTGGCCGGAGCCGATGCGCCGCGCCTCCAGCACCATCGTATCCACGCCCTCCTGCCGCAGCATGTACGCCGTCAGGCACCCGGTCATGCCCGCGCCGATCACCGCCACGTCCGTTTTGACGTCCCCCGGCAGCGCCGGCCGGGGCGGTATGTCCGTCCCCATGCTCCAAATGGAAGCCACACGCATCCCTCCCATGACCATCCTAAACAGAGCGGAGCAAAAATAAACGGACCTTGCCACAGGCAGGGGCCGCATGTTATACTTGTCCCAAAGAAAGGATAAGGAGAGAGCCATGATCCGCTTCAACAACGACTATCACCGCAGCGCCCACCCCGCCATACTGCAGGCCCTTGCCGACACCGCCGGCGACAGCTTCCCCGGCTACGGCGTGGACCCCTGGTGTGAGAAGGCCGCCGACGAGATAAAAAAGCATCTGGACTGCCCCGACGCGGCGGTGCACTTTCTGATGGGCGGCACCCAGGTGAACATGACCGCCATCGCCGCAGCCCTGCGGCCCTACCAGAGCGCCGTCAGCGCCGTCACCGGCCACATCCACGCCCACGAGACCGGCGCGGTGGAGCACACCGGCCACAAGATCGTCACCCTGTCCTCCCCGGACGGCAAGCTCACCGCCGAGCAGGCGGCCCGTGTGGGCGAGGCGTACCGCACCAGTCCCATCCGGGAGCACATCACCCAGCCCAAGCTGATATATATCTCCTTCCCCACCGAGTACGGCACCCTCTACTCCCTCCGGGAGCTGACGGAGCTTCGCGCGGCCTGCGACAGGTACGACATGTACCTGTTCGTGGACGGGGCGCGGATGGGCTACGGCCTGGCCGCCGGGGACGTGACGCTGGCGGACATGGCAAGGCTCGCGGACATGTTCACCATCGGCGGGACCAAGTGCGGGGCGCTGTTCGGCGAGGCGCTCGTCATCACCAACGCCGCCCTGAAGCCGGATTTTCGCAGCTATATCAAGCAGAACGGCGGTATGCTGGCCAAGGGCTGGCTGCTGGGGCTGCAGTTTTATACCCTGTTCAAGGACGGGCTCTACTTTGACATCTGCCGGCAGGCGGTGGAGCTGGCCCTGCAGCTGAAGGCCGCCTTTGCCGCGAGGGGCATCCCCTCCTATCTGGACAGCCCCACCAACCAGCAGTTCGTCATCCTCACCCACGAGCAGATGGAGGCTCTGGAGGGAAAGTACACCTTCGAGCCGGACCACGACGTGGACGAGGACCGGATGTGCGTCCGATTCTGCACCAGCTGGGCCACCACGCCCCAGGAGGTCCGGGCGCTGATGAGCGACATCGAAAAACTGTAAAATAATACCTGTTGCATATCCTGTCGGATGGTGCTATAGTGTTGTTGACAACCGAAGAGCGAACGATGTCTTCAGGGCAGGGTGCAATTCCCGATCGGCGGTACAGTCCGCGAGCGAAAGCTGACCCGGTGGAACTCCGGGACCGACAGTGAAAGTCTGGATGGAAGAAGATGTGTTGAGCGGCGCTGTTTTTGGATGCGGGCTTTTGCCCGCGCCCTTGGAACGCGGCCCGATATTGACACCTGGAAGGCACACGTGCTTTCCAGGTGTCAAATACATTTATCGGAGGTACCCTTCCATGGACAGTCATCCCACCGCACGCGCCAGCGCCAGACCCGCCAGCGCACGCCGCCCTGCCACCATCGGCATGCTGTGCGCCGTGGCCTATGTGGTCATGCTCATAGGCCAGCTCATCCCCCCGGTCATGTTCCTCAGCTATGACCCCAAGGACGTGATCATCGTCATCAGCGGCTTCATCTTCGGACCGCTCACCGCCGTGCTCATCACCGTACTGGTGGACCTGGTGGAGATGGTCACCGTCTCCTCCACCGGCATCTACGGCTTCATCATGAACACCGTGCAGACCTGCTCCTTCGCGGTGCCCGCCGCGCTCATATACCAGCGCTGGCGCACCTCTCGAGGCGCCGTCGGCGGCCTGGCCGCTGCCGTCGCCTGCATGACGGCGATGATGTGCCTGTGGAACTACATCATCACCCCCTTCTATATGGGCCAGCCCCGTGAGGCGGTGGCCGCCATGATCCCCACGCTGTTTCTGCCCTTCAACATGGTCAAGGGCACCATCAACGCGGGCCTTACGCTGCTGCTCTATAAGCCCATCGTCACCGCTCTGCGGCGGGTGAATCTGGTGGAGCCCTCCACCGGCAGCGGCAGCCACGGCGGGCTCAACTGGAGCATGGTACTGCTGGGCGCGGTGCTGACCATCACCGGCGTGCTGCTCATCATGGTCCTGATGGGCGTGCTGTAAAAAACCGAACATACCGACGCCGCCGGAGCATCCAGCTCCGGCGGCGTTTCTTATCCTCTTATCATTTGCCCCGTATAGCCCGCAGCGGCCAGCCGTTCATAAGCGGCGCGGACGGCGGGCGGGATGGGTTGGGGTATCTGGTATCCCTTTTGGGCGTACAGCTCCATGCGCTGCACGTCCCCCACCACCGTCTCCACCACGCCCCGCTCGGTCATGCCCACGGCCTGGGCTGCGCGGATGTGCTCCGCGATGGTCACCTGGGGCGAGGTGACGGTAAAGGCCGCCGACCGCCAGTACACCGCCGCCGCTGCATAGAGCCGCCGCTCCATATAGGGCTTGTGCACCGCCAGGATATGCCGGGCCGTGACGCCCCGCTGGGCCAGCAGCGCCTTGGTGAACAGCAGATTCTCCGCAGAGTTTTTCGACTTGTCCTCCAGCAGCACGGCGCTCTCCGGCAGCCCCGCCTCTATGGCGATGGCGGCGAACCGGGCCGCCTCCGTGGTGGAAAAGAGCCCGTCCGTGTTCCGCCCCAGGCCCCCGGAGAACACCACATAGGGGGCCAGTCCCTGCCGGTAAAGCTCCGCCGCCCGCAAGGGTATCTGCTCGTCGTAGCAGCCGAATGCGGCGATCACGTCCGCCGGACCGGGGACCATATGCATGCCCATCCAGTCCCACAGCACGGAAAGATCGGCGTATGCCCTGTCCGTCATCACAGGCCCCGCATGTACTCGTCCCGCAGCCGGGACATGTCATGGCTCTGCAGCACCTCGTCCAGCTGGCCCAGGATGCGCTCCCGTTCCTCTTTTATCGTGCCCTTGATGGGCAGATAGTTGGAGGCGTGGTTGGAGGTGTAGTGCAGGCCGGAAAGCTCGATCTGGCTGACAAGCTGGCGCACCTCCAGCAGGCTCTCGAAGGGGTTTTGCAGCGTCAGCTCCCCCCGCTCCACCTCGGCGTACAGGGGCGTGCCCTCCACGGGCATGAGGGTCATGGAGGAAAGGTGCTTGGGCTTCATCTCGTTGATCATCTTCGCCGTCAGAGCGGCGTTGCGCTCCAGAGCCTCCCGGCCGCCGCCCTCCAGCCCGGTTATCACGATGGTCCACAGGTCGAACCCCGCCTCCACCAGCCGCTGTCCGGCCTGGAGCATACCGTCGGCGCCCACGCCCTTTTTCACGTGGCGCAAAAGCGCGTCGTCCCCGGTCTCCACGCCCAGGTAGGCCCGCTGCAGGCCCGCCTGGCGGATGGCCTTGAGCTCCTCCGGCGTCTTTCGCAGAGTAGAGAGCGGCCCGGCGTAGGTGGTCACCCGGCGCAGATGGGGAAAGGTCTTATAGAGCGCGTCCAGCACCGCGAACAGGTACTCCGGCGGCAAGTCGATGGCGTCCCCGTCGCACAAAAATACCGTCTCCGTGTCCCGGTACCAGGTGCGGGAGGCCATTTCGATGTCCTCCAGCACGTCGGCCAGGGGCCGGGTGTGGTAGCGCTTGGATTTATACATGGAGCAGAAGGTGCAGGTGTTATTGGAGCAGCCCACGGTGCACTGCAAGAGATAGCTCTTCCACTCCCCTGGCGGACGGTAGATGTCGCCTTCATAACGCATGGTATGGACCTCCTGAAAATCGGGAATACTATGGGTAAATTTTCGCTATGAGGTGACCGGATATGACCACCCAGCTGACAGCGGTGTTCGACGATCGGGACGGGGCGGATCTGGCGCTGATGCGTCTGCGGCGCAACGGCATCGAGTACGCCGTGGCGGACCTGCGGGCCCCCGACAGACACCGGCCGTCCGACATGCCCCTTCTGGGCGCGGACCTGGCCGACGGGGTCTCCGCAGCGAGCGGGGTGCTGCCCGGCCAGATGTACGCGGCGGTGCTGGGCTCCCGTGCGGTGATGGAGCGCACGGCCGCCTCCGCCGGCCAGGCAAAGCTGACCCTGAACGTGCGCGCGGACCAGGTGCTCCGAGCCCGCGAGATCATCGCCACGGTGAAGGGACGGGTGCTTTAGCCCTGCCCCTTGATAAGGTCCCAGTATTTTTTCGCGGCCTGTTCGGTCTTGTTGTCGCCGTATTCGTAATAGTGGGCGTCCTTCAGGCTGTCGGGCAGATACTGCTGGGCCACCCAGCGGTTGGGGTAGTCGTGGGGATAGAGATAGCCCTGCTCCCGCTCGAAGCCCGTGCCGTCGGCGTGGACGTTCTGCAGCTGCCGGGGGATGGGCCCGGCTTTGCCCGCCTTCACGTCGGCGATGGCCGCGTCGATGGCCATGCAGCCGGTGTTGGACTTGGGGCAGGTGGCCAGGAATATGACCGCCTCGGCCAGGGGCAGCCGCGCCTCGGGCAGGCCCAGCTGCAGCGCCGAATCCACGCACGCCTTCACGATGGGCACTGCCTGCGGGTAGGCCAGGCCGATGTCCTCGCTGGCGGAGCACAATATCCGCCGGCAGGCCCCCAAGAGGTCCCCGGTCTCCAAAAACCGGGCCAGGTAGTGCAGCGCCGCATCCGGGTCCGAGCCCCGCATGGACTTCATCAGCGCCGAGAGGATGTCGAAGTGCTCGTCTCCGTCCCGGTCGTAGCGCATGGCGCTGCGCTGGGTCACCGCCCGGGCGTCGGCCATGGTGAACGTCATGCCGTTTTTCCCCACAGGGGCGGTGGTGTAGAGCAGCTCCAGGGTGTTGAGGCTCTTTCTGGCATCTCCCCCGCAGGCGGAGGCGATGTAGTCCAGCACGCCCTCCTCACAGTCGATGACGGACCCGTCCCGCTCCTGCAGCAGGCGCAGCACCCGCTCCATGGCTTTTTTCACATCGGCGGGGGTCAGCTGCTTGAACTCGAACACCGTGCTGCGGGACAGGATGGCGTTGAACACGCAGAAGTAGGGGTTCTCCGTGGTGGACGCGATCAGGGTGATCTTCCCGTTTTCGATGAAGTCCAGCAGCGACTGCTGCTGTTTTTTGTTGAAGTATTGTATCTCGTCCAGGTACAGCAGCACGCCCTCCGGGGCCAGCAGGGTGTCCAGCTCCTCGATGATGGTCTTGATGTCCGCAAGGCCCGCCGTGGTGGCGTTGAGCCGCCGCAGGGGCCTGTCGGTGCGCTGGGCGATGATGCGGGCCACGGTGGTCTTTCCCGTACCGGAGGGGCCGTAGAAGATCATGCAGGGGATATGGCCGCTGTCCGCGATGCGCCGCAGCATGCCGTTTTGCCCCAGGATGTGCTCCTGGCCGAACACGTCGTCCAGGCTCTGGGGCCGGAATTCATCTGCAAAGGGACGGTACATAGGCTCAGATCCTTTTTGTGAAGATACACAAATTATATAGAAACCACTTGGAATTTGCAACAGGCCGTGATAAGATTTCCCCTAGAAAAAGAGAAGGCGGGTCTGGCAATGAGAACACCGGAACAGGTAGCGCATATCGTGGACGCCCTGGCGGCGGAGTACCCCCTGGCGGACTGCACCTTGGACTACCACGAGGCGTGGCAGCTGCTGGTGCAGGTGCGTCTGGCGGCCCAGTGCACCGACGAGCGGGTGAACATGATCTCCCCCGCCCTGTTCGCCCGGTTCCCCGACCCGGAGACCATGGCCAAGGCGGAGCCGGAGGATGTGGAGCCCTATATCCACTCCTGCGGGTTCTTCCGGGGCAAGGCCCGGGACATCGTGGGGGCGGCCCGGATGCTGGTGGAGGATTTCCACGGCGTGGTGCCGGACAACATGGAGGACCTTCTGAAGCTCCCCGGCGTGGGGCGCAAGAGCGCCAATCTCATCCTGGGGGACGTGTACCGCAAGCCAGGCAGTGTGGTGGTGGACACCCACTGCATCCGCCTGTCCAACCGCATGGGGCTGGTGGACGATATGAAAGACCCGCCCAAAATAGAGACCGCTCTGCGGGCCATCCTGCCGCCGGAGGGCTGCTCCGACTTCTGCCACCGCATCGTCTACCACGGCCGGGCGGTGTGCTCCGCCCGCGCGCCCCGGTGCGAGGCCTGCTGCGTGAAGCAGTGGTGCCAGACCTATGAGAGGGACCATACATAATGACGTACTCATTTGACAATATCGAAAATTTCCGCGAGCTGGGCGGCCTTGTCCGGGCCGACGGGGCCCGGGTCAAAGAAGGGGTGCTGCTGCGCTCCGGCCACCTGGGCAATGCCTCGGCGGCGGACGTGTCCCGTCTGGCGGACATGGGGCTGGCCCTCATCGTAGACATGCGGGATCGGCGGGAGCGTGACCGCGCCCCGGACAAAGCGGTGCCCGGCGCGGAGAATGTCTGGCTGCCCCCGGTGCCGGACCTGGAGGCGGTCATCCCCATTAAGAGCACCGTGCCCAGCGAGGTACGGATGGTGTTCCACGAGTTCTACCGGCTGCTCTCCCTGCACCCGGTGGCCATCGACGCCTACGCGGCCTTTTTCCAGCGGCTGCTGGCCTCAGAGGGCAGGCCGGTGCTGTGGCACTGCTCCCAGGGCAAGGACCGCACCGGCGTGGGGGCCATGCTGCTCCTGAGCGCTCTGGGCTTTGACCTGGACGCGGTGGTGGAGGAATACATGCGCACCAACGAGTTTGCCCGCACCCAGCTGGAGGCCATGCGCTTTGCCCGCGCCAGCGAGGAAGAGATCGCCCTGATGGCCGAGGTGTTCCCGGTGTTCGAGGTCAACGCCCGGTACTGGTCCGACTGTATCCTCATCGAGTACGGCTCCATACAGAATTACCTGGAGCTGGCCCTGGGCGTGGGCCCGGACCAGACCGCCCGGCTGGAAGCCTATTATTTGGAGTAAGAAAGAGAGCGAAGCCCGGTCAGGGCGAGCCGCGCGGCGGGCCGCGCGTGAAGTCAAAAGCCGCAGAACATCAGGCTTTTGACTTCCTGCCGGCGGGATTCACTTCCGCCGAGCAGTTTAAAATGACCTAGCTAAGAGGAATGGACGTATGTATATCAAGCCCTTCAAAGTAGAAGAATGGATGAACGCATACGAGACCGGCGCGAGGTACAACATCGCGGAGACCTGCGTGGACTCGGTGAGCATGGACCAGCTTTTCGCCCTCACCGGTCAGGACCCGGCATCGTTCTGGCGGGGATTCTCCGCCCGCCGGCTGACCTACGGCGACATCGAGGGCGCCCCCGCCTTCCGGCAGGGGGTCTGCGGGCTCTATAAGACCCTGGGCCCGGAGAACATCGTGCCCACCCACGGCGCGGCCGGGGCCAACCACCACCTGTTCTGCTCTCTGGTGGAGCCGGGGGACCGGGTGGTGAGCGTCAGCCCCACCTACCAGCAGCTGTACTCCATCCCGGAGAGCCTGGGCGCAGACGTGCGCATCCTGCACCTGGAGCAGAAGAACGACTATCTTCCCGACCTGGCGGAGCTTGCCCGCCTGGCTGTACCCGGCACCAAGCTCATATGCGTCAACAACCCCACCGGGGCGCTGATGGATGAGGCTACCCTCTGCGCCATCGCGGACATCGCCCGCCGGGCCGGTGCCTACGTGCTGTGCGACGAGGTGTACCGCCACCTGACCCAGGACGACGGCTACAGCCCCTCCATGGCGGACATCTACGAAAAGGGCATCTCCGTGGGCAGTATGTCCAAGGTATTCTCCCTGGCGGGGCTGCGCCTGGGCTGGCTCGCCACACGGGACAAGGCGGCGCTGGACGCCTTCTGGTCCCACCGGGACTACGACCACATCAGCTGCGGCATGTTCGACGAGGCCGCTGCAGCCTTAGCCCTAGCCCATAAGGACGCGGTCCTGGGCCGCAGCCGGGCCATCGTGCGGGAGAACCTGGCCGTGCTGGACGCCTGGGTGCATGCCGAGCCCCACGTGTGGTACACCAAGCCCCGTGCGGGCACCACCGCCCTGGTCTATTATGACTTCGACGTCCCCTCGTATGGATTCTGCGAGCGGATGTACCACGCCACCGGCGCGTTCGTCACGCCGGGGGACTGCTTCGACGAGGGCCGGTGCATGCGCATCGGCTACGCCGCCGGCCGGCAGACCCTGACCGACGGCCTCGCCGCCGTCAGCGCCTTTATGCGCACTTTGGAAAAGGAGGGCACGCCCATATGCCGACCCTGAGCCACAGAGTAGGGACCTTCACCGATTCGGTCATCCGCCGGATGACCCGTATCTCCGACCAGTACGGAGCCATCAACCTCAGCCAGGGCTTCCCCGACTTCGACCCGCCGAAGGAGATGCTGGACGCGCTGGCAAAGGCGGCCTACGCCGGGCCCCACCAGTATTCCGTCACCTTCGGGGCGAAAAACCTCCGGGACGCCCTGGCCGCCAAGCAGAGCCGCGCCATCGGACGCACCGTGGACCCGGATCGGGAGATCGTGGTCACCTGCGGCAGCACCGAGGCCATAATGTGCGCCATGATGACCATCTGCAACCCCGGCGACAAGGTGATGGTCTTCTCCCCCTTCTACGAGAATTACGGCGCGGACGCCATCCTGTCCGGGGCCGAGCCCATCTACATCCCCCTGAGGCCTCCCGCCTTCGATTTCGACATCGCCCAGATCGAGCAGGGCTTCCGGGACGGAGCCAAGGCGATCATCATCTGCAACCCCTCCAACCCCTGCGGCAAGGTGTTCACACGCCAGGAGCTGGAGGCCATCGCGGCGCTCATCATCAAATACGACGCCTTCGCCGTCACCGACGAGGTATATGAGCACCTGGTGTACGCTCCGGCCAAGCACGTGTACATGTCCGCCCTGCCGGGGATGTATGAGCACACCATCACCTGCAACTCCCTGTCCAAGACCTTCTCCGCCACGGGCTGGCGGCTGGGGTATCTGATCGCGCCGGAGCCGGTGGCAGAGGCGGCCAAGAAGGTCCACGATTTCCTCACCGTGGGCGCGGCCGCGCCCCTGCAGCAGGCGGCGGTGGCGGCCCTGACCCTCTCGGACGACTACTATGAGGGCCTCAACGCGCTCTATCACCAGAAGCGGGACTACTTCCTGGCGGGGCTGGACGCGCTGGGGCTGGAGCACAACGTGCCCCAGGGGACCTACTTCGTGCTGGTAGACATCCAGAAATTCCTGGATCTGCCCCAGTTCGCCGGATACACGGACCTTGCCTTCTGCGAGTGGCTGATACGCGAGATCGGCGTGGCGGCGGTGCCAGGCTCCAGCTTTTTCCAGGAGCCGGTGAACCACCTGATACGTTTCCACTTCGCCCGGCGAAAAGAGACCATGGACGAGGCGCTGCGCCGGCTTGGCAAGCTGGCCGCGCTGCTGAAATGAACCGACATCCCGCCTCACCGAGGCGGGATGTTCGTAATCATTGTAATTTTTTGCCATGATATTTTTTGTGTAAGTTACATATTGACATCAACCGATCTCATAGGGCATTATGTAGCTTGGATTATTGGAATGACCCCGAGGTATTACATGAAAGCATTGATCCTGACCTGCAGCACCGGCGAGGGCCACAATTCCGTGGCGGCGGCGGTGCGGGAGGCCTTCACAGAGCACGGCGCGTCCTGCGACGTGGCCGACGCGCTGGGCTTCCTCTCGGAGAAGGCGTCGGAGGCCATCTGCCGGTGGCACACCCGGCTTTACCGGCACATGCCGTCGGCGTGGCGCGTCAGCTACCATCTGCTGGAGCAGCACCCCTCCACCGGAGAGGAGCGCAATCTGCTGGCCAACATACTGGCTCTGGGCACAGAGAAGCTTCACGCGCTCATCGCCCGGGAGGATTACGACTGCCTTGTCTGCCCCCACGTGTTCTCGGCGCTGATGGTCACCCGGCTGCGGTCGCTGCACCCGGAGCTGGCGCTGGGCTCGTCGTTCATCGCCACGGACTACACCTGCAGCCCCTTTGTGGAGAACTGCCGGATGGACTGCTACTTCGTCCCCTCTCCCCGCGCGGCGGAGGAGTGCGTCCAGGCGGGCGTGCCTGAAGAGCGCGTCGAGGTGATACCTGGGGTGCCCGTGCGCCGGGCCTTTTACCAGCGGGTGGACAAGACCGAGGCCCGCCGGTGTCTGGGCCTGCCGGAGAGCGGGAAGCTGGTGCTGGCCATGTGCGGGTCCATGGGCTGCGGCCATCTGGACGAGCTGGCCGAGCGGCTGGCCTACCGGCTGCCGGAGGGCGACGCCCTGGCAGTGGTCTGCGGCACCTATACCCATCTGCAGAAAAAACTGGAGCGGGAGTTTGCCGACCGGCCGGACGTGTTCATCTGGGGCTACCGGGACGACATCCCCCTGCTGATGGACAGCGCGGACCTGTTTTTGACCAAGGCCGGGGGCGTGAGCACCTCCGAGGCGGCGGTGAAGGGCCTGCCCATGGTGCTGGTGGACGCCATATCCGCCTGCGAGGGACCCAATCTGCGCCATTTCTGCGCCACCGGCGGCGCGGTGACGGCGCCCGACCCCGAGGCGCTGACGGAGCTTTGCCTGCGCCTGCTGGCCGACGGCGGACAGCTGGAAAAAATGCGCGCGGCGCTGCTGCAGGAGCGCAGCGCGGCGGAGGCGGTGTGGTCGCATCTGGCGGAAACGGAGGCCGCGCGGTGATGAACGAGCTGTGGTGGAGCGTGCTGTATCTGGCGGCCATCAGCCTGCTGTCCAACCTGGCCGGCGCATACATGCGCCGTGACTTTCATCCGGACCGCTTTCCCTTCAAGCCCTGGGCTTTCGAGCAGCAGGGCCGTTTTTACGAAAAGCTGCGCATCCGCAAGTGGAAGGATAAGCTGCCGGACATGAGCAAGTATCTGCGCTTTCTGCCCCGGAAGGCCCTCACGGACGGCTCCAGCCAGCGGGTGGAGCTGCTGGTGCAGGAGACATGCGTGGCGGAGCTGGTGCACGCCGCGCTGATGGCGCTGGCGCTGCCGGTGCTGCTGTGCCGGCAGTGGTGGGCGGCGCTGATGGTGCTGGTATACGATCTTGTCAATCTGCCCTTCATCATGATCCAGCGCTACAACCGCCCCCGGCTTGCGCGCCTGGCGGAGAAGCTGGCGCGCAGAGAGGAGGCGCTGGTCCATGAATAGGCCCGATTACCGGGGCCTGCGGCCGGGGAACATCACGGACCCGGCTTATCGGCACATCCTGCTGCTGCTGTACTGGCCCGTGCACGGGCTGCTGTTTTTGCTGCTGGAGCGGGGCGGTCTGGCCCGGCACTACTACACCGTGCAGTGCGCCCTGGACGGGCGCATCCCCTTCAACGAGTGGTTCTTCATCCCGTACCTTTTCTGGTTCGTGTACCTCATCGGCGGCCTTGCCTACACCTTCTTCACCGACGTGCCCGCCTTCCGGCGGATGATGCGCTTCATCATCCTCACATACGCCGCAACGCTCGTCATCTACATCCTCTGGCCCACCCAGCAGCTGCTGCGGCCGGACGCCTTTCCCCGGGACAATGTGATGACCCGGTTCGCCGTCTGGTTCTATGCCTTCGACACCAACACCAACGTGTGTCCCTCCATCCACGTGTTGGGGGCCATCGCCGTGTCAGTGGGGCTGTGGGACTGCGGGCGTTTTGCCCGGACCGGCTGGCGGCTGGCCTTCGCCGCCATGACCGCGCTCATATGCCTGTCCACCCTGTTCGTCAAGCAGCACTCGGTGCTGGACGTGGCGGCTGCCGCAGCGCTGAGCGCGCTGGTCCTGCCGCTGGTATCCGCTCCCGCCCGCCGGCGCGCCTCCCATGGGAACAGGCCCGCCGCCGCAAGACGATAACGCCGACGCCCTCCGCCTCCCTCCGACGAGGGAGGCGTTTTTTGCCCATTTTGCACAATGCGTCCATTGAAAAACGCGGCGGCGAGGTCTATAATAGCCGTTAGCGTTATAAAACCATGAAGGAGGGATGGACATGCGCGGGATGTATACGGCCGTGACGGCACACAAAAAGGCCGTGCTGGCGCTGTTCATCCTCGCCTCGGCGGTATGCCTGGTGCTGCGGGGGCTGGTGGTGGTCAATTACGACATCAACGAATACCTGCCCGAGGACAGCCCCTCCACCCTGGCCATCGACGTGATGGGCGCCGAGTTCCCCGGCGGCATCCCCAACGCCCGTGTGATGGTCCCCGATGTGACCGTGCCCCAGGCCCTGGAGCTGAAAGCCCGCCTGGCGCAGGCGCCCGGCGTGCTGGCGGTGTCCTGGCTGGACGACGCGGCCGATGTGACCGTGCCCATGTCCGCCATGGACCAGGACACCCTGCGCACCTATTACCGGGACGGGGCGGCGCTCTACTCCGTCACCCTGGACGAGGAGGATTACGTGACGGCCTGCCAGGCCATCCGGGACATCATCGGCCCGGAGGGAGCCATGACCGGCTCGGCCGTGTCCATGTATAACTCCGCCACCGGCACCATGGGCGAGGTGCAGCTGATCGGCGCGTTCGGCGTGGCCTTTGCCATGGTGGTGCTGGCCCTGACCACCACCTCCTGGGCAGAGCCCCTGCTGGTGCTGGCGGGACTGGGAGTGGCGGTGGCCCTCAACAGCGGCACCAACCTTATCTTCGGCCGCATCAGCTTCGTCACCAACGCCTCCGGCAGCATCCTGCAGATGGCCGTCAGCCTGGACTACTCCGTGTTCCTGCTGCACCGGTTCGAGGAGTGCCGCGCGCCGGGCAAGACGGACCAGCAGGCCATGGTGGACGCGCTGTGCCTGTCCACCAGCTCCATCCTCTCCAGCGGGCTGACCACGGTGATCGGCTTCGCGGCGCTGGTGCTCATGCGCTTCCGGCTGGGGGCGGACCTGGGTCTGGCCCTGGCCAAGGGCATCGCCATCAGCCTGCTCACGGCGTTCTTCTTCATGCCCTGTCTGCTGCTGTGTGCCTGCAAATTGAGCGACAGGCTCCGCCACCGGCCGCTGGTACCCAGATTAGACGGCTTCGGCCGGCTGGTGCGGCGCATCACCGCCCCGCTGGCCATCCTGTTCCTGCTCATCATCGCCCCGGCATTTCTGGCCAGCCACGCCAACGAGTTTTATTACGGCTCCGGCCAGATGTTCGGCCCCCAGGCCCAGTACACCCAGGACACCGCCGCCATCGAGGACGCCTTCGGCAAGAGCGACACCTACGTGCTGCTGGTCCCCGGCCGGGACACCGCCGTACAGACGGCCCTGTCCCGGGACCTGCACGAGCTGGACCACGTGACCAGCATCATCTCCTATGTGGACATGGCCGGGGCGGAGATACCCCTGACCTACCTGGACGAGACCGCTCTCTCCCAGCTGATGAGCGAGAACTACAGCCGCATGGTCCTGTCCGTGGACGTGCCCTACGAGGGGGCAGACACCTTCGCCCTGGTGGAGAATATCCGCGCCATCGCGGACAGTTACTACCCCGGCGGGTGCCATCTGGCCGGCCAGGGCGTGAGCACCTATGACCTGATGAAGACCGTCACCGCCGACCTTTTAAAAGTCAATCTGGTGGCGGTGGGGGCGGTATTCCTTGTACTGCTGCTGACCATGCGCTCGGCCTGGCTGCCGGTGCTGCTGGTGCTGTGCATCGAGACGGCCATCTGGGTCAACCTGGCGGTGCCCTACTTCTCCGGCACGCCTCTTTTCTACATCACCTATCTCATCATCAGCTCCATCCAGCTGGGGGCCACGGTGGACTACGCCATCCTGATGACCGACCGGTACCGGGAGAACCGGGCACAGCTTGCCAAGCGGGACGCGCTGGTGAAGACCATCGCGGACGTGACCGTGTCCATCCTCACCTCCGGCAGCGTGCTGGCGGTGGTGGGGCTGCTGATGGGCTTCATCAGCTCCAACCGGCTGCTGGCGGAGATGGGCCTGCTGCTGGGACGGGGGGCCATCTTCTCCCTGACGGCGGTGCTGCTGGTGCTGCCGGGACTGCTGGGCATGACCGACCGGCTGGTGATGGGCCGGCGGCGAGGGAAAACGCCCCACAAACACGAAGCGAGGAGGCAGAGCAAGGCATGAAGAGAATGACAAAGACGACGGCCGCCGCCCTGGCGGCGCTGCTGGCCCTCTCCCCTGTCCTGCCGGCCTATGCTGCGGCCGCGCTCCCGGACAAGGAGGAAGTGGTTTACATAAATCTCACCCCCGCCGGGGATGTGAACACGGTGGAGGTGGTGAACATCCTGGACCTGGACGGGCCGGGGTCCTTTACCGACTACGGCAATTACGCCAGCGTGCGCAACATGACCACCACCGACCCGGTGACCCTGGCCGACGGGACCGTCACCATCGACGCGTCCCAGGCAGGGCGGCTGTACTACGAGGGCAGCCTGCCGGAGGCGGAGATCCCCTGGCGCATCTCGCTGGACTACGCCCTGGACGGGACAAAGCGCTCGGCAGACGAGGTCGCGGGGGCCAGCGGCGCACTGACGATCCATCTTGCAGTGAAGGAAAATCCCCTCTGCCGGGGCGATTTCTTCGATACCTACGCCCTGCAGATCTCCCTCACCCTGGACGGGGACAGGTGCCGGAACATCGTCGCCGACGGAGCCACCGCGGCCAACGTGGGCAGCGACAAGCAGCTGAACTACACCGTCCTGCCCGGCCGGGGCGCGGACATCACCGTGCATGCTCAGGTGACCGACTTTGCCATGGACGCTGTGGCCATCAACGGCATCCCCCTGTCCCTGGACGTGCAGGTGGACGACGAGGCGCTGCTGGAAAAGGTCACGGACCTGACGGACGCCATCGCCCAACTGGACGAGGGCGCGGGCGCGCTCAGTGACGGCGCGGAGGAGCTGACCGCCGGCGTGGACGAGGCCGCCGAGGGAGCCAGCGCCCTGCACGAGGGAGCCAGCAGTCTGTACACCGGCGCCGGCAGCCTCCAGTCCGGCGGCGCGTCGGTCCAGTCCGGGGCCTGGACCGTCAGCAGCGGCGCGTCCCAGGTCAGCGACGGGGCCCAGGCCCTCAAGGGCGGCCTGGATACCCTGGGCGCGGGTCTCGCGGCGCTGGACGCCAATTCCGCCGCCCTCAGCCAGGGCTCGGCGGATGTGCTGGCGGCCCTGCAGACCATCCAGACCGGCCTGGAGAATGGGGACATATCCGATGCGGACATCGCCGGCATGCAGACAACGCTGGGGGACCTGAGCGTCCGGGTGGACAGCCTTACCGCGACCCTGAGTGGGATGAGCGGTCTCAGCGACACTCTGACGGGGATATATGGTTCGTTATCTTCTGTTTTGACCAGCCTGAGCGGGACCATTACCGATATGGGTGACGATCCCTATAAAGACGAGGTGGAGGCAGCATATAATACTCTTTACAGCGCCACTGAAAGCTATGCGTCCGCGATGCTGAACTTGGTGATGACAGTGGGCGGCCTGAAAGTGGAAGATCTCAAGACCCAGCTGGGGTACGCCGCCGGCTACCTCGATCAGCTCACCGGCCTTACCGACAGTCTGGGCGCGCTGAAGCCCGGCATCGATCAGCTGGTAGAAAGCTATACCACCCTCAACGACGGCATCCAGAGCTACACCGCCGGTGTGACGAAGGCTTACGCCGGGTACGGGCAGATCGCCCCTGGCGCGGCGACCCTGGCCGACGGGGCCGCCAGTCTGGCCTCGGGGGCCGGCACGCTGGCCAGCGGCGCGTCCACCCTGGCCGGGGGCATATCCGACGTGTACGCCGCCACCGGCGCACTGGCGGAGGGTGCCGGCGCTCTGGACAGCGGCGTTGGCGCGCTGGCGGAGGGTGCCGCCGCCCTGGACGAGGGCGCGGGCCAGGTGAAGGAGGGCGCAGCCGCCCTTTCGGAGGGAACCGACGGCATGGACGGGGCCATCCAGGACCAGATCGACGGCCTTCTGGAGAGCGTCACCGGCGGGGGCGTGGAGCCGGCCTCCTTCGTCTCGGGGAAAAACGCCAATGTCCGGGCGGTGCAGTTCGTCATCCGCACCCCCGCTATCCAGCCGGCCGCCCCGGAGGAGCAGCCCCCGGAGCCGGAGGCGGAGAGCAGCTTCTGGGATAAACTCATCGCCTTGTTCTGACAAAAAAAGACCGGCACACGCCGGTCTTTTTTGTCCTCATATGCGTTTTATCACTTCACCGATGTACAGGGTGTGGGGCGGCTCGTCCTCGTAATAGGTCCCGGCCACTTCCTCCGGCACCGCCGACAGGTCGAAGTCGTGTGCGTACATCTTCCGGCACACCAGCGTGGCCTTCGCCTGGGCAAAGGTCACCGCCCCGTCCAGGTACACCGGCGTCAGCCCAGCCGCCGCCACCTTGTCCCCCTCCCGGCCGGAGTGGGAGCCCAGATAGCTCAGGGCCTTTTTATATTCCGGCGGGAAGAAGCTCACCGTGAACAGCTCGTTTCTCTCCATGAAGCCGTGGGTGTACCGGTTCTTCTTCACGTACACCGTGGCTGCGGGCCTGCCCCAAAGGGTGCCCAGACCTCCCCAGCTGACGGTCATGGTGTTGAAGTCCCCCTCGACGCCGGCCGTCACCAGCGCCCATTCCTCGCCGAACACCTTGAAGGCGTCCACATCAAAGTTTTCCATCGTTGCTCCTTTCAGTACGGACTGATCTCCATCGTATCGTCGTCCACGCCCTTGGCGATGGCGCGTATCTCGGCCCAGTAGCCGCCGCTCTCGCCCACCTTCACGAATACCCGATCTCCCACCTTGTGGCCCAGCACGGCCTGTCCCACCGGGGACTCCTTGCTGATGCGGCCCTTGGCCGGGTCCTGGCGGAGGGTGGTCACCAGGGTGATGGTCTCCTCGTCGTTCTCGTCCTCCATGAACAGAGTCACCCGGTCGAACAGTCCCGCCTCGTCCTGGGCGGACTTGGCCTCTATCACCACCGCCGAGGCGATCATCCGCTTCAGGTACCGGATGCGGCTCTCGTTCTTGTTTTTGGCCTGTTTGGCGGCCTTATACTCGAAATTCTCCGACAGGTCCCCGAACCCCCGTGCCGTCTGCACGTCCTCGATGAGCTTGGGCCGCAGCTCCGTCTCCCGGTAGTCGATCTCCTGCTGCATCTTGCGGATGTCCACCGCCGTCAATTCGTCGTGCATATGCATCCCTCCGCCGGTTACTCTATCCCAAATCACCAAAAATGTCAATCGCCCCTGTAAATGGTTTCCCTTGGGCGGGCAAATATGCTATACTGTCAGCATGAACGACGACTTTCTCCAATTCTATACCGATACCCCCAAGTTCACCCACGCCCCCGGCCTGCAGGTGATGGCAGCGCTGTGCGGCCGGCTGGGCCAGCCCCAGCGGCAGCTCCGGTGCGTGCACATCGCCGGCACCAACGGCAAGGGCTCCTGCGCGGCCATGGTCAGCGCCATGCTCCGCGCCGCCGGGTACCGCACCGGCCTGTATACCTCCCCGGACCTGATCGGCCCATGGGAGCGCATCAAGGTGGATGGAGTTGACATAACGCTCAATGATTTCGCCCGCGTCACCCGCCGGGTACAGGCAGCCTGCGCGGGGCTGGACGAGCCCAGCTACTTTGAAAAGATGACTGCGGCGGCGTTTTTGTACTTTGCCGATCGGCAGTGCGACTACGTGGTGCTGGAGACCGGCCTGGGCGGCCGGCTGGACGCCACCAATGTGATCGAAAAGCCCGCTGTATCCGTGATCATGCCCATCGGCCTGGACCACACGGCGGTGCTGGGCGGCACCCTGGCGGCCATCGCCGGGGAGAAGGCGGGCATCGTGAAGCCCGGCCGCCCGGTGGTGTGCGCTCCCCAGCCGCCCGAAGCGGAGGCGGTCATCCGGGCCCGGTGCGAGGGGCTGGACGCGCCGCTGCATATGGTTGACATAAAAAAGATACATCCTCTCTCCCACGACCTGACCGGCCAGCGGTTCTCCTATGGCCAGCTGCAGGCGCTGTCCCTGTCGCTGCTGGGGGCGCACCAGCTGGAAAACGCCAGCGCGGCCATCGAGGCGGGGCGCGTCCTGGGTCTGGGAGAGGAGCATATCCGCGCCGGACTGGCCTCGGCAAAGTGGCCCTGCCGGTTCGAGCACATCCCCGGCCGTCCCCCCTTCATCCTGGACGGGGCCCACAACGCCCACGGGGCGGCGGCCCTGGCGGAGGGGCTTTGGGACTACTGTCCCGGCCAGCGGTTCACCTTCCTCATGGGCGTGATGGCAGACAAGGACTGGCGGGATATGCTGGCGCTGCTCCAGCCTCTGGCAGCCCGGTTCGTGTGCATCGCCCCGGAGGATGGGCCACGGGCCCTGCCGGCGGCGGAGCTGGCTGCGGCGGTGGATGGGGCCCCCGCCCAGACGGCGGACAGCCTGCCCCAGGCCCTAGCTCTGTGCCGGGCCCATGACGAGCCGGTGTGCGCGTGCGGCTCTCTTTACTACATCGGCCGCCTGCGGGCGCTATTGAAGGAGGAAGACCCATGCGGGAGATGACATTGACGGCCTTTACCCGGGCGCTGGCCTCCAAACAGCCCGCTCCCGGCGGCGGAGGTGCCTCCGCCCTGGCAGGAGCGCTGGGCGCGGCCCTGGGGTCCATGGTGGGCGAGCTGACGCTGGGCAAGCCCAAGTATGCCGCCGTGGAGGAAGAAATGCGGGCGCTGACCGGCCGGGCCAAGGAGCTGGCTGATCGGCTGCTGGCCCTGGCGGACGAGGACGCCCAGGCGTTCCTGCCCCTGAGCCGGGCCTACGGCATCCCCAAGGACGACCCCGGCCGTGCGGATGAGCTGGAGCGGTGCCTGCGCATCGCGGCCCAGCCGCCGCTGGAAATGGTCCGGCTGTGCTGTCAGGCCGTCGAGCTGCTGGAGGGCTTCGCCGCCATGGGCAGCAGGCTCGCGGTATCGGACGCCGCCGCCGGCGCGGCGCTGTGCCGGGGGGCGCTGTACGCGGCGGCGGTGAACGTGAAGGTGAATACCAAGGCCATGGCCGACCGGGCGTATGCGGACGAGTGCAACGCCCAGGTGGACCGGCTGACGGAGACTTACGCCGAACGGGCCGACAAGGTATTTGCGGATATTTATGGGAGGTACTGCTGATGGCGCTTATCATGAAGGGCGCGCCCGTGGCCCAGGCACTGACCGAGGACGCGTCCGCCCGGGCCGCCGCGCTGACCGCGAAGGGCGTGACGCCCAAGCTGGCCATCCTGCGGGTGGGTGAGCGGCCGGAGGACATATCCTATGAAAAGGGCGCCATGAAGCGCTGTGCCGCAGCGGGGGTGCTGGTGCGGCAGGTGACCCTGCCGGCCTGGTGCACCCAGACCCAGCTGATGGCGGCGGTGGAGGCGCTGGGCGAGTTTCCCTCGGTGCACGGCATCCTGATGATGCGCCCGCTGCCCGTGGCGCTGGACGAGCAGGCCGCCCGCCGGGCGCTGGTCCCCGCCAAAGACATGGACGGCATCACCGACGGCTCTCTGGCCGGGGTGTTCACCGGCAGCGGCGAGGGCTTCGCCCCCTGCACCGCCCAGGCGGTGGTGGAGCTGCTCAAATATTACGGCGTCCCCCTCCGTGGGGCCCATGCCGTGGTGGCCGGGCGCAGCCTGGTGGTGGGCCGGCCGGCGGCCATGCTGCTCATGGCCGAGGGGGCCACGGTGACCATCTGCCACAGCGGCACCCGTGATCTGGCGGCCGAGACCCGCCGGGGCGACATCGTGGTGGCCGCCATCGGCAAAATGGGCTTTTTCGGTCCGGAGCACTTTGCTCCCGGCGCGGCGGTGGTGGACGTGGGCATCCACGCCGACCCCGACACGGGAAAGCTCCGGGGCGACGTGCGCTTCGACGAGGCGGAGCCGGTCGTGGGCGCCATCACCCCCGTGCCCGGCGGGCTGGGCGCGGTGACCACGGCGGTGCTGGTACACCATGTGGTGGAGGCGGCGGAAAAAGCCGCCGGGCTGGGGAAATAACACTTGACTTTGCCGCTGGCGGCGATTATAATAGACAAGCTTGAACTGAACAGCAAGTCCGGCCAGCATGGAGAAGTCGCGTAGCCTGGTCGAGCGCGCACGATTGGAAATCGTGTATACCCCAAAAGGGTATCGGGGGTTCGAATCCCCCCTTCTCCGCCACTCAAAGCCTTGCGGCCCTAGAGCCGCAAGGCTTTGACATATCCACTAAACCTCAGCCGGCAGGCCTCATCGCCCGGGGCAATTTGAACCAAAAAGGCACATTTTGGACTAATTTGGACCGGTATCTGTGGTCAAAATGTTGTCAGAAATAAAGCCACTTTTGAGCCTTAAAAAATCGCCACTACCTGCACACATTGCACAGGTAGTGGCGTTGCTCATGTATCAGGGAGGCGGGCGGGCAGTGGCCAGGTCCATGACATAGTCCAGATCGTCCAGGCGGGCGCTGAGCCTGCCGCACAGCTCATCCACATCGCGCCGCAGGCTCTCCAGCACGCCGGCCAGCACGTCGCAGTCCGGGTCCACGGGGCTACCCTGGACCGAGGGGTTGTACCCGCCGGACACCTGGCGGATGTAGTACTTGTTGCCTTTGCCAGGCTTACTGAGGCGCGGCGTAAACTCACTCATGGCCGCCGTCACCCAGCTGCTTGACCACCTGGTCCACGCCGGTGGCTGCCAGGCTGCTCACAATACCAACGGCCACGGCGGTAAGGATGTCCGTCGCGGGAAAACGGTGCCGGTGCTGGTGGTGGGCGGTGTGCCGATGAAGATGGTTTGCGGGTTGTCGCTGTCGGTAACTACATATTTTAGCGCCGATTCCTGGTCGGTCTGGTATTCCTGGGCCTCATCTATGACCATGAGGTCGAAGCCCTCGCCCAGGCCGCCCTTGCTGGTCCAGGTTCGGAACTCGATGATGCCGCCGGTTTGCACCTCGATCAGCTCCCGGCCCATGGCCTGGTATGATCTGGTGATCAGGATGCCCGCCCTGGTCAGTGCCCTATATAGACGCTCATAGGCTTTGTGGGTGGTGTGGGTCCGGTGGGCGGTGTGCAGTATGTGGCGCCCATCTTTGAGGGCCAGCATCTCCACCATGAGCACCACCTCGTTTTTACCGTTCCGGCGGGGGACGCTTAGGCCGTATTGTGTGTGGACCCATAGCCCTGCATCATTGACGGCCAAAATGTCATAGACCTGCTGGGCCTGCCATGGGTATGCCTCATTTCCCGTGGCGCTGTAGAGCTCCAGGGCCTCGGCGCCCCGGCTTTTGGTGTACGGCAGCACCACGGACCTGGTGGGTGTCTGTGAGCCGATGCGCGGCGCATCGTCAGACATAACAGCGCGTTTTTTTGCGGGGCTTTTTCTAGCTGCCATAACGCTTACTGTTCAATCTCTTGCAGTACAGCGGATAAGAGAGCTTCATCATCCATTTCATCCAGGTAGTAGAGATCACCATCCTCAAAGCGGTTAAGCATCGCCTCTCTGATACCCTGGGCATACTCTATACCGACAGCTCCCCACTCGACGAACAAAAATGGCCAGAAATATTTATCTTTCTCTGAACGGAAGCACTTTTTTCCATCGACCTCACACAATTCATATTTTTCAGACAGCTCATTTCTGAGCGATTCAACCCGCTCAATGTATTTGGAACTCTTGTCCGTTGATGCCATAATGATGCGTGCCTCCTTTCCCTGTTGAAATTTTATAATACGCACCGCCATGATGGCTGCGATCAGCTGGATGATACATCAAAAGTCCTTCGCTCGAAAAATTGACTTTGTAGCCGCCGCCCTGTTCAAAGGGCACGCCCTTGAGCTGTCCGTTAGACAAAGGGGTCACTGTGCATCCCTGAGCCTCCAGCGCCCGCTTAAGGCTGTCCGGCGTATAATCGCCCAACTGTTTTGGGTCATCTACGATAGAGCGAATAAGGCTGTCAGTTCCATACTGTTTTCGCACCTCTATTTTAGCATCTTCATCCGGGTCTGTCCACCGCTTTGTCCAGACATCCTGCCGGCGGCCGCCGTTGCCGGGGTAATACTCGACTACGCACCTGCAGCGCTGATGCCGGCGATATATATCCTTTGGTGCTGGATACTCCCACGAACCGGCAAGGGCTGCACACCATGGGCAACAGCCGCTTTCCGCTATGCGGACTACCCGAGGATGCAGGCGTGCCCTTTTGGGCCCCGGAATACGCCCGCTTTTGCGGGCCGCTGGTTTTTGCAGTCCGGGGATCCGAAGGGCGCGGTATTCTCGTCCGCTCTTGACGGGATGGGACGGGGGTGCTACACTGATGACGCATCAGATAACGAAAGGAGCGTTTCCCATGAGATACGAGATAACCGGCGATACCCTGCCCGTGGTCATCTGCACCCTGGAGGACGGCGAGCAGATGATAAACGAGGGCGGCAGCATGGCGTGGATGAGTCCCAACATGCGCATGGAGACCACGTCCAACGGCGGCATCGGCAAGGCGCTGGGCCGGCTGTTCTCCGGCGAGCGGATGTTCCAGAACATCTACACCGCCCAGGGCGGCCAGGGCCTGATCGCCTTCGCCTCCAGCTTTCCCGGCTCCATCCAGGCCTTCCAGATCGTCCCCGGCCGGGAGATCATCCTGCAGAAGAGCTCTTTCCTGGCCGGCGAGGCGGGCGTGGAGCTGAGCATGTTCTTCAACAAGAAGCTGGGCGCGGGCCTGTTCGGCGGCGAGGGCTTCATCCTGCAGAAGGTCACCGGCTCCGGCACGGTCTTCGCGGAGTTCGACGGCCACGTGGTGGAGTACGAGCTGCAGCCCGGCCAGCAGATCCTGGTGGACACCGGCCACCTGGCAGCCATGGAGGCCAGCTGTTCCATGGACGTCCAGACGGTGCACGGGGCGAAGAACGTGCTGTTCGGCGGCGAGGGGCTGTTCCTGACCCAGATCACCGGTCCCGGCCGGGTGTGGCTGCAGACCATGCCCATCGTGAACGTGGCGGCGGTGCTGCGGCCCTACTTCCCCACCAACACCAACAGCAGCAGCTGACAAAAAAGGAACTGAGCGGACCGCTCAGTTCCTTTTTTTATCACTCATATACCGTGAACTGCTTGATGGGCCACAGCCGCAGCATCAGCCTGCCCACCACCTGCTCCTGGGCCACGCAGCCCACCGTCTTGCTCCGGCTGTCCACCGACACGCTCCGGTGGTCGCCCAGCACGAAGATGCGCCCGTCGGGCACCTGATAGGGGAATTCGATGTCGCACTGGCCGTAAGCCTTCTCCGTCAGATAGGGCTCGTCGTACAGCACGTCGTTGATGTACACGTTCCCGTCGGCGTCGATGTTTATCCACTCGCCGGCCAGGGCCACCACCCGTTTGACCAGGATCTTGTTATTGTAGTAAAAGGCGATCATATCGCCCCGCTCGTAGCCGGAGTTCTTCACAGACACGACGATGTCGCCGTCCTCCATGGTAGGGGACATGCTGGTGCCGGTGACCCGCAGCACAGGCAGCCACAGCGTCGCCACCAGGATCGCCACAGCCGCCACCGTGATGAGCGCGTAGACCGTGCCCAGCAGGGTCTGACGGAAGCGGCTCTTGTACTTCACACGGGCCAGCTCCGCCTCCAGCGCCTCCATCGTCGGCAATTCCAAGGGCTGTTTTTTTCTGCTCATAGACTCAGTCCTCTTCGGCGCCGCCGGGCTGTTCCGCGTCGGGCTCATCCGCCGGCCGCGCGCTCCTGGCCTTGGCCAGGATGGCCGCCGCCTCCTGCTCCGCCTCGGCGTGCATGGTCTGGCGGTAGACGTCCGCCTCCTGCTTGGCCTCGTCCACGATCGCCGCCGCGTCCAATGCCGCCGCAGCCAGCCGTTCCAGCTTTGCCTCCAGCTCCGCCACACGCTCCTGGGCAGCCTGGGCGGCCGCCTTCTGTTCTTCCAGATCCTTGCCCTGGGCGATCAGCAGCTCCAGCAGCTGCCGCCTGTTCAGTTTACGCAGTGCATTTGCCATCGTTTGCGCTCCGCTCGCGGTGTAGATTCATCCTTCCATGCTCTAAGACATCACGCCCCGCGAAAACAGCTCAGGGGCCCGTCTTTGCCCATGTACAGACAAAGAGATTATAGCACAGCTTTCCCGCCATCACAAGCCAAAAACCGCCCGCCGCAAGAAAAAACTCTCTTTTGCAATTGTTTGGTATTGACAGAAACTCTTATCTCAGACATAATGTATATGTGTAAAATACTAAATCAATAAAAATATGTGTCACAACGCTTGGGCGGGAGGCGTTTTTCTTATGGCAGTGCTGGTATTTTTGTTCTGGGTCGTGCTGAACGGCCGGATGACGGCGGAGATCGCCGTGTTCGGCCTGGCCATCAGCGCGGCCCTGTATTTGTTCGCGTGCCGCTGCCTGGGCTGGCGGCCCCGGTACGACTGGCTGGCCCTGAAGAGCCTGCCCCTGGCGGCGCGCTACGCCGGGCTGCTCGTCAAAGAGATCGCCCTGTCCAGCCTGACCATGGCACGGTACATCTTCGACCACCGGGACATCCCCGAGCCGGTGCTGGTCACATTCCGTCCCCCGCTGCGGACCCATCTGGCTCAGGCGGTGCTGGCAAGCTCCATCACCCTCACCCCCGGCACCATCACCGTGGACATGCACGACGGCCAGTTCCAGGTCCACTGCTATGACCGGACCATGGCCGACGGTCTGGACGACGGCGGCTTCGTACAGCTGCTGCGCAGATGGGAGGCGGCGCTGTGAGAGCGGGTCCTGCCTCGGCCTTTTTCATGGGCTGCCTGCTGGTGCTGGGGACACTGACGGTGCTGTGCCTGGTCCGGGCCATCCGGGGGCCCAAGCTGGCCGACCGCATCATGGCCGTGAATATGATCGGCACCATGACCATCGCCATGATCGCCATCCTGGCGGCGCTGCTGGACGAGCCGGTGCTGCTGGACGTGGCGCTGGTCTACGCGGTCATCAGCTTCGTGTCGGTGATCGTGCTGACGAAGATATACATCGGCATCTACCGAGAGAAAAAGCATCTGTTCGCCCAGCGCCGGGCCGAGCGGAGAGAGGAGGACAGGCCATGAGCGTTCCCATCTGGCGTTTCATCCCGGCGGCCGTACTGATCGCCGCCGGCGTGGCTGCCATGGCCGTGAGCACCTGGGGCGTGTTCCGCATCCGGTACGTGCTCAACCGCCTGCACGCGGCGGCCATCGGGGACAGTCTGGGCCTGCCGCTGGTGACGGCCGGGCTGGTCGTCCTCTACGGCTGGTCCCTGAACACCGTCAAGGCGCTGCTCATCGCGGTGCTGTTCTGGCTGTCCTCTCCCGTGTGCAGCCATCTGCTGTCCGCGCTGGAGACGTCCACCAACGACCGGCTGGAGGAGGACTGCCGTATCCTGCCGCTGGACCAGCTGCATTCCGAAGGGAGGGACGGGAAATGACCGCGCTGCGCATCATTTTGCTATCGTCGCTGATCGTGTGCGCCGTGGCGGCCAGCTTTTCCAAGCGGCTGCTCACGTCGGTGGTCATCTACATGGCCTTCAGCCTGGTGATGGCCGTGATATGGCTCATTCTGGAGTCTCCGGACCTGGCCATCACCGAGGCCGCCGTGGGCGCCGGCGTCACCGGCATGCTCTTTTACATCATGCTCAAGAAGATACGCTCCATCCAGACCACCGCCCGGCCGGATGACGACCGGGACGGCGAGCAGGACTGAGGGGGTGGCGCTATGAGCAGAGAGGATCCCAGATACGCCGGCAGCCGCTGGGACAAGCTGGCCCGCTGGCGGCGGGGAGAATATGACCCCACCGCAGGCAGACTGGAGCTGCGGGAACCGGACTTCGCCCCCCGGGATGAGCTGCAGAAGCTGCGCAAGTACGCCGCCCAGACGGAGCGTGACGACCGCTACGAGCTGGGTCTGGACACCCGTCTGCGGGGCTTCCGGCGGGTATATCTGGCGGCGGCGGGACTGCTGGCGGTGTTTCTGGCGGCGCTGCTGCTGGTGACAGTCAGCTGGCTGCCCCAGTTCGGCGACTACACCGCCCCGGAGCACAACGAGGTGGCACGGCGGTACATCGAGCAGGGTCTGGAGGAGACCGGCGCGGTGAACATCGTCGCGGGCATGATACTGGACTACCGGGCCTTCGACACCTTTGGCGAGAGCTGCGTGCTGTTCATCGCGGTGTGCTGCGTGCTGATGCTGCTGCGGGTGGACAAGGAGGAGGACCCCCACTCTATGGCGGCGGAGGATATGTCCGACCGATACTTCGAGCCCCACCGGGAGGTCATTTTGCAGATGGCCGCCCGCGTGCTGGTGCCCGTCAGCCTGGTCCTCGGCATATACGTGGTGCTCAACGGCCACATCTCCCCCGGCGGCGGCTTTTCCGGCGGGGCCATCATCGGCACGGGGCTGGTGCTGTACCTGACCGCCTTCGGCTTTGAGCGCACAGGGCGGTTTATGAACGAGACGACGGTCAAGCTGCTCACCGTGTCGGCGCTGACCTTCTACTGCTTCGCCAAGAGCTACTCCTTCTACACCGGCGCCAACCACCTTTCCAGCTTCATTACCCCCGGCGTGCCGGGAGCCATCCTCAGCGGGGGGCTGATCGTGTATCTGAACATATGCGTGGGCGTCGTGGTGGCCTGTACCATGTACTGCTTCTACGTCATGTTCCGGAAGGGGGGCTTCTAGCATGGGCTCCAGCATCCTGACAAACTTTGAGGAGATCGCCTCGGTGCTGCTGTTCGTGATCGGCATGATCGACCTGCTGGTGCAGCCGAACCTGGTGAAGAAGATCATCGGCCTGGACATCATGGACAGCGCGGTGTACCTGTTCCTGGCCGCCAAGGGCTACATCGCCGGCCGTGCCGCCCCCATCGTCACCGACGGCATCCTGGACGCGGCCCACTACATAAACCCCATCCCTGCGGGCCTGGTGCTCACGGGCATCGTGGTGTCCGTATCCGTCAGCGCGGTGATGATGGCGCTGACCATATGCCTGTACCGGGAGTACCACACCCTGAATCTGGACGAGATCATGATGCTGCTGCGCCGCCGCGAGGCGGACGAGACTCTGCGCCTGTCCGGCCGGAACGGGGAGGGAACGCCGTCATGAGCCTTGTGCAGAACTTCCCCTTCTTCTCCATCATCCTGAGCATGTTCTGCGCCATCGTCAGCTTCGCCCTGAGCGGCAAATGGGCCAAGCGGGCGCACCTGGCCATGACGGCGGCGGTGCTGGCGCTGTCGGCGGGCGTGCTGGGCTTTACCGCCGCCACCGGGGACAGCTACACCTACATGATGGGCCACTACTCCGCTCCCTGGGGCAACGAGATACGCATAGGCCCCCTGGAATCCGCCATGGCCGTCTGCTTCTCCCTGCTGATGCTGCTCTCCGTCCTGGGCGGCCTGGCCCACATCGACCGGGACATCGCCCCGTCCAAGCAGAACCTGTTCTTCATCCAGCTGGACCTGATGCTCAGCGCCCTGCTGGCGCTCATCTACACCAACGACCTGTTCACCGCCTACGTGTTCATCGAGATATGCACCATCGCCGCATGCGGGCTCATCATGGCCCGGCGGACCGGGCGGGTGTACGTGTCCGCCACCCGGTACATGATCATGAGCCTGGTGGGGTCGGGGCTGTTCCTGATAGGACTGAGCCTTCTCTACGCCGTGACCGGGCAGCTGCTCATGTCCCCGGCGGAGCGGGCCCTGGCCGGGCTGGTGTCCGACAGCCGCTTTACCCTGCCCCTGACGGTCATCATCATCCTGCTGGTGGTGAGCCTGGGCGTCAAGAGCGGGCTCTACCCCTTCCACACCTGGATACCGGACGCCTACGGCTACGCCACCCCCGCCGCGTCGGCGGTGCTGTCCGGGCTGGTGTCCAAGGGCTACATCCTGCTGCTGATAAAGCTGATGGTCCGGGTACTGCCCAACGACAACCAGGCGGCCCTGAACATGATGGACGTGCTGTTCGTGCTGGGTGTGGTTGGCATGCTGCTGGGCTCGGTGGACGCCATCCGGGAGAACGACGTGCGCCGGATGACCGCCTTCTCCTCCGTGGCCCAGATCGGATACATCTACATGGGCCTGGGGCTGGGCACGGACGCGGGCGTGACGGCGGCGCTGTTCCACGTGATCTCCCACGGTGCCATGAAAGCGCTGCTGTTTCTGTGCATACCCGGCCTGACGGAGGTCTCCGGCGGCCGGGCGGACCGGGAGGCCCTGCGGGGCGCCGGCTACCGCCACCGGCTGGCGGGCCTGGGCTTCACGGTGGGGGCGCTGTCCATGATCGGCATGCCCCTGCTGACGGGCTTCGTGTCCAAGTATCTGTTCGCGGCGGCGGCCACAAGCGCCGTGCCCGGCAAGATGATCGCCGCCTGGGTGGCCCTGGCGGTGAGCACCACCCTCAACGCGGTGTATTTCATGCGCATGGTGCTGGTGCTGTACACCTCGGTGGACGCCTCCCACCGCCGGGCGGAGGATTACCACGCCTCCCCCGTTGAGAACGCCGGCATCGCCGGGCTGATCGCGCTCAACGTAGCCCTGGGCGTAGCCTCGCCCCCGGTGATAGAGACCCTGGCCAGGGGCCTGGCCGTATTCGGATGAAGGAGGGATGCTAGATGACCAACGCAGTACCCGCATTTGCGCTGCTGCTGCCCCTGCTGCTGAGCGTGGCCGGGGGCCTTGCCGTGGGCCTGGTCAAATGGAAGAGCCTGCGGCACATCCACTGCCTCACGGCGGCGGTGCTGGCGGTGGACCTGGCCGTCACCCTGGCCGTCTGCCTCTCCCCGGCGCAAAGGGTCCTGCCTCTGTTCACCGTGACGGAGGGGCTGCAGGCCGTTTTCCGGACCGACACCCTGGGAAAGCTCTTTGCCCTGCTTTTTTCCTTCGTGTGGCTGATGGCGGGCACGGCCGCTTTTGAGTACATGTCCCACGAGCAGGACGAGGGCCGGTTCTTCTGCCTGTATCTCATCGTGGGCGGAGTGCTCAACGCCGCCTGCTGGGCCGGCAACTTCTTCACCTACTACATCCTCTTCGAGCTGATGACCCTCACCTCCATGCCCCTGGTGCTGCACAGCCTCAGCCACGAGGCGGTGATGGCGGCGCTGAAATACCTGTTCTACTCCATGGGCGGTGCCTTTTTGACCCTGTTCGGCTTTTTCCTGTTCGCCTCCCAGGGCAATGGGATGGACTTCGTCCCCGGCGGCAGCCTTACCGGGGCGCTGGACGGGATGGGCCTGACGGCGGTGTTCCTGATGATCCTGGGCTTCTCCACCAAGGCGGGCATGTTCCCCATGCACGGCTGGCTGCCCACCGCCCACCCGGTGGCCTCCGCGCCGGCCTCGGCGGTGCTGTCCGGCGTCATCACCAAGGCCGGCGTGCTGGGCGTGCTGCGCACGGTGTACTACGTGGTCGGCCCGGACAAGCTCCGGGGCACCTGGGTGCAGACGGCGTGGATCGCCCTGACCCTCGTCACCGTGTTCATGGGTTCCATGCTGGCCTACAAGGAGGACGTGCTGAAAAAGCGCATGGCCTGGTCCACCGTCAGCCAGGTCAGCTACGTGCTGTTCGGACTGAGCCTGATGCACCCCGTGGCCTTCGTGGGGGCCATATTGCACGTGGTGTTCCACTCTCTGGTGAAGGACACCCTGTTCCTGGCCGCCGGCGCCGTCATCATGAAGACCGGCCGCACGCGGGTCACGGAGCTGGCCGGCATCGGAAAGGCCATGCCCGTGACCATGTGGTGCTTCACCCTGGTGTCCATCACCCTCATCGGCATCCCGCCCACCAGCGCCTTCGTGAGCAAGTGGTACCTGGCGGTGGGCGCGCTGGCCACGGAGATACCGGTGGTGCGCTGGCTGGGCCCGGCGGTGCTGCTGGTGAGCGCGCTGCTGACGGCGGGGTATCTGCTGACCATCGCCATCCAGGGCTTTCTGCCGGACAAGTCGGAGCAGGACCTGCCCCAGGGCAAGTGCGAGCCGGGCTGGCGGATGCTGGTCCCCATGGGCGTGATGACCGCGCTGGCCGTGGGGCTGGGCGTGTGGCCCGGTCCGCTGCTGGACGCGGCCAACGCCCTGGCGGGGTTGCTGTTCTGAGCGGGGCGCGGCCATGAGCATCTATCTTCTCCCCCTCCCCATCCTGCTGCCGGTGCTGGCCGGCACGGCGATGCTGCTGCGGCCCTTCCGGCACGAGCGGGCCCGCAACCGGTTCGTGATGGCCTCGGTGCTGGCCGCCACGGGACTGACCCTGTGGCTGCTGCTGTACGGCTCCCGGGACACCCTCACCCTCTTCTCCCTCAGCGAGCGGCTGCCCCTGACCCTGCGCATCGACGGGCTGGGGACCTTCTTCGCGGCGCTGGTGAGCCTTCTGTGGCCCCTGGCCACGCTTTACGCCTTCGAGTACATGCGCCACGAGGAGCGGCCCAACACCTTTCTGGCCTTTTACACCATCACCTATGGCGTGACCCTGGGCGTGGCCCTGGCGGGGAACATCTTCTCCATGTACCTCTTTTACGAGACGCTGACCATGGTCACCCTGCCCCTGGTGATGCACACCATGACCCCCGCCGCCAAAAAGGCCACCCGGAAGTACCTCTACTACATGATCGGCGGCACGGCCTTCGCGTTCATCGCCATGGTGTTCTATGTGCTCTACTGCGGGGACATGGAGTTCACCTACGGCGGCACCCTGGACCTGGGGCGCATCGCCCACCACGACAACGTGGTGTACCTCATCTACCTGATGGGCTTCTTTGGCTTCGGCGTGAAGGCGGCCATCTTCCCCTTCCACAGCTGGCTGCCGGAGGCCTCCGTGGCCCCTACCCCGGTGACGGCGCTGCTGCACGCGGTGGCGGTGGTCAAGTCCGGCGTGTTCGCCATCATGCGCTTCACCTTTTACTGCGTGGGGCCGTCGGTACTGGCCGGGTCCTGGGCCCAGACCGTGGCCCTGCTGTTCGCCATGGCCACCATCGTCTACGCCTCCACCATGGGCGTGCGGGAGCCCCACTTCAAGCGGCGGCTGGCCTGGTCCACGGTGAGCAATCTGTCCTACATCCTGCTGGGAGTGATGACCCTCACCCCCGCCGGCCTGCTGGCGGGCATGGCCCACATGCTCTTCCACGCGGTGATGAAGATCGACGGCTTCTTCTGCGTGGGCGCGGTGACCCACCAGACCGGACGGGAGTTCGTCTACGAGCTGGACGGGCTGGGCCGGCGGCTGCCCCGGGTGTTCACCGCGTTCACTGTCGCGGCGCTTAGCCTGACGGGCATCCCCCTGTTCGCCGGGTTCGTCAGCAAATTCCTGCTGGCCCGGAACCTGCTGGCCATGGGCGGAGCGCTGGGCGCGGCCGGGGTGCTGGTGCTGCTGTACTCGGCGCTGATGACCGCCATCTATCTGTTCACTGCGGCGGTGCGTGCCTTCTTCCCGGAGCGGGACGTGGACGCCTCCGCCCTGGCCGGGTATACCGACCCCAGCTGGCAGATGCTGCTGCCCCTGGGGGTATTCTCCGCCGCCACCGTGCTCTTCGGCGTATGGGCCGGCCCTGTGCTGGCCGCGCTGGAGCGGGTGGCCTCGGGGCTATTCTGAGCAAAGGAGGGACATGGATATGGACGCGTTTTTCCAAAACGCCGCACTCCGGCTGCCGGAAATATGCGGGCTGGGCCTCACCTTCCGCATAGACGGCTTCCGGCTCATTTTCGCCGCCGTCACCACCTACATGTGGGCCATGTCCTCCCTGTTCACAAAGGAATATCTGGCCCACTACGGCCGCAAAGGCCGGTACTGGTTTTTCCTGGCCCTGACGTACCTGGCCACCATGGGCGTATTTCTGTCCGACGATCTGTACACCACCTTCGTGTTCTTTGAGATCATGAGCCTGGCAAGCTACGTGTGCGTCATCCACGACGAAAAGCCGGCCACACTGCGGGCCGGCGGGGTGTACCTGGCGGTGGCGGTGATCGGAGGGCTGGTCTCCCTCATGGGCATATTCCTGCTGTACCACCTGACCGGCACCCTCGCCATCGGCCGACTGCGGGACGCCTGCGCCGCGCTGCTGCAGGGCACGGCGGAGCAGCGCAAATGGCTGTGGATCGCGGGTGTATGCGTACTGGTGGGCTTCGGGGCCAAGGCGGGCATGTTCCCGCTGCACATCTGGCTGCCCATGGCCCACCCGGTGGCCCCCGCGCCGGCGTCGGCGCTGCTGTCGGGCATCATCACGAAAAGCGGCGTATTCGGTCTGCTGGTGCTGACGGCGGACGTGTTCGCCGGCGACGCGTCCTGGGGCCTGCTCATCGTGGCCTTGGGCGCGGTGACCATGCTGCTGGGCGGGACGCTGGCCATGTTCTCGGTGGACTTAAAGCGCACCCTGGCCTGCTCCTCCATGTCCCAGCTGGGCATGATCGCCGTGGGCATCGGCATGCAGGCCCTGCTGGGCGAGCACAACGCCCTGGCCGTGCGGGGCACGGTGCTGCACATGGTCAACCACGCCACCCTGAAGCTGACCCTGTTTCTGGCCGCCGGCGTGGTGGTGATGAATCTGCACGAGCTGGACCTGAACAAGATACGGGGCTATGGCCGGAAAAAGCCCCTTTTGAAGCTGGCGTTCCTCTCCGGGGCCCTGGGCATCGGCGGCATCCCCCTTTTCAGCGGCTACGTGAGCAAGACCCTTCTGCACGAGAGCATCGTGGAGTATATCGAGCTGCTGCACGAGGGCCAGGGCTGGGCGCTTTCGTTCCTGTCCGTCCACCAGGCGGCGGGCCTTTTCCGCGTCATCGAGTGGCTGTTCCTGCTCACCGGCGGCATGACGGTGGCCTACATGACCAAGCTGTTCATCTGCCTGTTCGTGGAGCGCAGCGCCGACGCGTCCCTGCAGGCGAAGTACGACGCCCCCGGCCGGTACTGCACCCGGCTGACGGCGGCAGTGCTCGCCATCGCGGCGCTTATCATGCCCCTGTTCGGCATGCTCCCCCACCTGACGCTGGATAAGCTGGCGGACCTGGGCCAGGGGTTCCTCCACGGCCACAGCCCCGCCCACCCGGTGGCCTACTTCTCCCTGGCCAACCTCAAGGGCGGGTGCGTGAGCATCGCCATCGGCGCGGCTCTGTATCTTCTCTTCATCCGCCGGGCGCTGATGACAAAAAAGGACGGCTGGCGCGTCTACGCCGACCGTTGGCCGAAGAAACTGGACCTGCTCACGCTCGTTTACGAGCCGGTGGTGCTGCGGCTGCTGCCGGACCTGTGCGGGGCGGTGTGCCGGGCGCTGAACATGCTCTCCGACGGGCTGCTCACCTTCCTGGTCAGCCGGGCCGTGCCGGCGGTGTTCGGCTTTATCTGCCGGGTGCTGGAGTACGTCACCGACGGACTCATCCTGCTGGCCCGGCGGACCACCCACCGGCAGCTGAAGCCGGCCCAGCCGGCGCCGGAGGGCTACCGCTTCGCCTACTATACCGGCAGCTTGCTCAACAGCGCCGCCGCCAGGGCGGACCGGCTGCTGCACCGGCAGCCGGACCCGGACCGGGACTATGTGCTGTACATGGCCCGGCGGCAGACCCTGTTCCGGGACACCCTGCGCATGGTCCGCGCCAGCGTATCCTTCTCCCTGCTGATGCTTGGCCTGGGCCTGGCGGCGGTGGTGATGTATCTGTTTTTGCGCTGAAATGAACACATGAAAAGCGGGCCCGCTGCATAGCAGCGGGCCCTTTGGTATGCTTTTTTAGGTATGCTATTTACATGAGCCCAGCGGGGTCGGCGTAGGGGATGTCCAGCGCCTCGGCCACGGCCGCGAAGGTGAGCTTGCCCTTGTAGGTGTTCAGGCCGCTCATCAGGCAGGGGTCAGCCTTGCAGGCGCCCTCCAGGCCCAGCTTGGTGATCTGCACGCCATGGGCCAGGGTGGAGTTGACCAGCGCCTCGGTGGAGGTGCGGGGCACGCTGCCGGGGATGTTGGCCACGCAGTAGTGCATGATGCCGTCCACCTCGTACACCGGGTCGGCGTGGGTGGTGGGGTGGCTGGTCTCGAAGCAGCCGCCCTGGTCGATGACGATGTCCACCATCACCGCGCCCTTCTTCATCAGCTTCAGGTCCTCCCGGAGCACCAGCTTCTGGCACTCACGGCCGGGGGCCAGCATGACGCAGCCGATGACCAGGTCCGCCTTCTTCAGCGCCTTGAGCAGGTTGGCACGGCTGGAGTACAGGGTGGTGATCTGGGTGGAGAACACCTCGTCCAGATAGGCCAGCCGCTGGTGGTTGATGTCCAGCACCGTGACCCGCGCGCCCAGGCCCACCGCCATGCGGCAGGCGTTGATGCCGGCGTTGCCCGCGCCGATGATGACCACGTCCGCCTTGTCGCAGCCGGGCACCGCGCCCAGCATCACGCCCCGGCCGCCGTAGGTCTTCTCCAGGTACTTGGCACCTTCCAGCACCGCCATGCGCCCGGCGATCTCGCTCATGCAGTACAGGCAGGGCAGCCCCTTGCCGCCGGGCCCCAGGATGGTCTCATAGGCCATGGCGGTGGTCCCGGAGGCCAGCAGCGCCTCCGTCAGCGGCTTGTCGGCGGCCAGGTGGAAGTAGGTGTAGATGATGAGCCCTTCCCGGAAGTACTTGTACTCGCTCTCCAGCGGCTCCTTCACCTTGACGATCATGTCGGCCTTCGCCCAGACCTCGTCCGGCCCGTCCAGCAGCGCGGCCCCGTTCTGGACGTACTCGGCATCCTCAAAGCCCGCGCCCAGGCCAGCGCCCTTCTCCACGTAGACCGTGTTGCCCGCCCGGACATATTCGCCCACGGCGTCCGGCGTCAGTCCCACGCGGAACTCGTTGTTTTTGATCTCCCTCGGCAGTCCAATGATCATGAGAGCATCCCCCATTCTGCAAAAAATTTTGTTGGAATATCTGCCACGCTTTGTGCTCTTTTACTAAATCATACCACGCCTTTCCCCGTTTGTAAAGACAAATTTGCATAAAAAGGCAGCCGGCAAAGAATGGATGAATGGGGGCGAAGGCCGGTCAGGCCGAGCCGCGCGGCGGGCCGCGCGTGAAGTCAAAAGCTGCAACACATCAGACTTTTGACTTCCTGCCGGCGGGATTCACTTCCGCCGAGCAGTTTATATCGAGTTTGTCAAAAACTCGTTTTTTGACAAGCTCAAGCGGCCGGTGCTTGCCGGCCGCTTTTTTCTCTCACCGTCCGTAAAGGGCGGTGAAGCTCTTGAGTTTTTTTGCCAGGGCTGGGCTGGCCTGGCCCGGCTTCATACGCCAGCGCCAGTTTCCCTCAGCGATGCCGGGGGTATTCATCCGCGCCTCGGCCCCCAGCTGGAGATAGTCCTGCATCTGGGCGATGAACAGGTCCGCCACAGAGCTCATGCCGCCCCGGAGGATGCCCCAGGACAGGCCCTCCCGCTCGTTCAGGCCCAGGTATCGCCGGGCGAAGTCCAGGTCCGCCGGGTCCACGTTCTCCATCCAGCCCACCAGGGTCTCGTTGTCGTGGGTGGCGGTGTAGCAGACGCTGTTGCGGATGAAGAAATGGGGCAGATGCTCGCTGGGCTCCCGGTGGTCGAAGGCGAACTCCAGCACCTTCATCCCTGGACAGCCCGAGTCCTCCAGCAGCGCGCGCACCTCCGGGGTGATGAAGCCCAGGTCCTCCGCGATGATGGTCCGGTCCGGGAACTTCTCCCGCAGCATGGCGGTGAAGGCCAGGCCGGGACCGGGCTCCCACCGGCCGCCGGCGGCGGTCTTGTCGCCGTAGGGCACGGCCCAGTAGCTCTCCAGGCCCCGGAAGTGGTCCAGCCGGGCCACGTCGAACAGCTCCAGCGTCCGGCGCAGACGGGCCTCCCACCAGGAAAAGCCGCCGCGCTCCATCCGCTTCCAGTCGTACAGCGGGTTGCCCCACAGCTGCCCGTCAGCGGTGAAGGCGTCGGGCGGCACGCCGGCCACGGCGGTGGGGATGTTGTCCTTATCCAACTGGTAGTTGGCCGGGCTTGCCCACACGTCCGCCGAGTCCATGGCCACATAGATGGGCAGATCGCCGATGGTCTTCACGCCCTTTTTGGCGCAGTAGGCCCGCAGGGCGTCCCACTGCTTCTGGAACAGGTATTGCAGATAGGTGAAGAACCGCACGTCCCGGTCCAGCTTTGCGGCCCAGTCCGCCACGGCCTCCGGCCGGCGCAGACGGATGTCCTCGTCGGGCCACTCGGTCCAGGCGGCCATGGCGAAATGGCGCTTGAGGGCCATGAACAGGGCGTAATCAGGCAGCCAGGAGCGGTTCCGCGTCAAAAAGCGCGTCACATCGGTCTGGTCCCGGTCCCAGCCCCGCTGAAAAGCCTTTTCCAGCAGAGGAAACCGCGCCCGGTAGACCGCGCCGTAGTCCACCCCGCCGGGGTCGTCCCCCCAGAAGGGCGCGGCGGCCTCGTCCGGGGTGAGCAGCCCGTCGGCCGCCAGCAGATCCAGGTCTATGTAATAGGGATTGCCCGCGAAGGCGGAGAAGGACTGGTAGGGCGAATCGCCGTAGCTGATGGGCCCCACCGGGAGCATCTGCCAGTACTTCTGCCCCGCGTCCGCGAGAAAGTCAACGAAATCGTAGGCGGCCTGCCCCAGGGTGCCGATGCCGTATGGCGACGGCAGGGACGAGACAGAGAGCAGGATGCCTGCTGCGCGCTCCATAAGTCGTTTATCCTTTCACGGCGCCTGCCGCCACGCCTTTGATGATATGCTTCTGGCAGAGGATATAGACGGTGATGATGGGGATGAGGTTCAGCATGATGCTGGCCATCATGGGGCCCATGGACACCTTGCCGTAGCTGCCCCGGAAATACTGGATGAGGATGGGGATGGTCATATACCCCTTGGTCCGGTCCAGCACCAGATAGGGCAGCAGATAGTCGTTCCACAGCCACATGGTCTCCAGGATGCCCACGGAGATCATAGTGGGCTTCAGGATAGGCAGCACCACGTGGAAGAAGGTCTGGATGGGGTTGCACCCGTCGATCATGGACGCCTCCTCCACCTCCAGGGGGATGCTTTTGACGAAGCCGCAGAACATAAACACCGCCAGCCCCGCGCCGAAGCCCAGGTAGATGATGCAGATGGTATAGGGGTTGCTCAGCTTCAGCCGGTCGGCAGTGGAGGACAGGGTGAACATGACCATCTGGAAGGGCACCACCATGCTCAGCACGAACAGGAAGTACAGCGCCCTGGAGTACCATGCCTTGACGCGGGTGATGAACCAGGCGCACATAGAGCAGCATATGAGTATCAGCACCACAGACATGACAGTGATGACCAGGCTGTACCAGAACGCCCGCAGGAAGCCCTGGCTGGTCAGCGCGTCCCGGAAGTTATCCAGCCCGGCGAAGGTCTCGGCGGTGGGCAGCTGGAAAGCGCCGCCGGTGGTGATGGCCCGCTCCTGCTTCAGGGAGTTGGCCAGTATCATGAACACCGGGTACAGCCACGCCAGGCTCAGCAGAGCCAGCACGCAGGACGTGATCCGGTCGCGGGTTTTTCTAGCCTTTTCCATTTACTGCTGCACCTCCTTGGAGCGGGTAGCCCGCAGCTGGATGAGGGATATGGCGATCACCAGGATGCAGAACAGCACCGCCTTGGCCTGGCCGTAGCCCTTCCACTGGGGCCCGGAGCGGGCGTAGAAGGTATTGTATATGTTCAGAGCCAGCATCTCGGTATTGTGGGCCGGGTCGCCGCCGGTGAGGGCCAGGTTCTGGTCGAACAGCTTAAAGCCGTTGGTCAGGGACAAAAACAGGCATATGGTGATGGAGGGCATCACGTTGGGTATCTTGATCTTCCACAGGATCTGCCGCTCCGAAGCGCCGTCGATACGGGCCGCCTCCAGGTAGTCGCTGGGGATGGACTGGATGCCGGCGATGTAGATGATCATCATGTAGCCTATCTGCTGCCAGCACATGAGGATGACCAGGCCGATGAACCCGTATGGCGCGTGCAGGCTCAAAAGGGGCTTGCCCAGCAGGGTCAGCACGCAGTTGAGCAGGATGTTCCAGATGTAACCCAGCACGATGCCACCGATCAGGTTGGGCATGAAGAACACCGACCGGAACAGGTTGGTGCCCTTGATGTTGCGGGTCAGGGCCAGGGCGATGGCGAAGGCCGCCAGGTTGATGCACACCGTGGAGACCACCGTGAACAGGGCGGTGAACCAGAACGCGTGCAAAAACGAGGCGTCGGTAAAGATGTACTGATAGTTCTGCACGCCGTTGAAGGTGGCCTTGCTGATGGTGGTGAACCGGCAGAAGGAAAGATAAAGCCCCTGGATGAACGGCCAGATGAAGCCGATGCAGAAGGCCGCGAAGGTGGGGATAACGAACACCGGCCAAAACTTCTTGATTGCTTTTTCCATGGTTCCCTCCTCTTATTCAGGCCGGGCGCGCCGGCACGGGAAATGGAGCGGAGGGCGGGCAGAAGCCCGCCCTCCTGATGGTATCGCGTTAAGTGTCCTGGGAGCTTATCAGCCGTTGGCCAGCTGATACTCGGTGGCCCAGCCGTCCACGAAGGCGGAGACCACGGCGTCCCAATCACCGGTGCCGGCGGCATAGGCGGTCAGAGCGGAGCCCAGGTCGTTCTTCCACTGCTCGGAGGGCATGGTGGTGAAGTTCCAGCTCACGGGGGTCTTGCCGGCGGCGGTCATCTCGTTGTCCTGCTTGACGAACACGTTGGGGGACTCCACAGCGCCCTTGAAGGGGATGACGAAGCCCATGTCGTTGGCCAGGGTGGTGGTGCCGAGCTCGGAGGTCACGACCCACTTCATGAAGTCCAGGGTGGCCTGGATGTCGGCCTCGTCGGCCTCGGCGTTGACGCACCAGTAGTTCTCGCAGCCGGTGCACAGGCCCTGGTTGGCCTCGTCGCCCACACCGATGTAGATGGGGATCATGGCCAGATCGTCGTCGGTGAAGGCACCGTCAGCGGTCAGGTTGGGGTACTCCCAGGAACCGTTCTGGAAGAACACGGCCTCGCCGTTGATGAACTCGCTCTCGGCATCGGCACCGGTCTTGCTGGACAGCTCAGCGGGGTCACAGGTGGAGTTGTTGATGTACAGGTCAAAGATGTCCTTGTAGTTGTCCAGATAGGTGCCCTTGATGGCATCGGTGCTGGTGATGCCCTCATCCTGATACTCGAAGTAGATGGGCAGGTTGGCCAGGTGGGTCTTGAAGCGCCAGTCGGAGGAGCTCTCCATACCGGTGGAGGCGAAGGCGGCGAAGCCCAGCTCGTCCTTGCGGGCGGTGATGTCCTCGGCGACCTTCTTCAGATCGGCAAAGGACTGGATGTCTTCCACGGTGTAGCCGGCCTTCATCAGCAGGGCCTTGTTGGTGATGATGCCGTAGCTCTCGATGACGTAGCCGATGCCGTAGACCACGCCGTCCTCGGTCAGGGCGAAGTCCTGGCTGGTCAGCTCGCCGATGAGGTCGGAGTCGGTCAGGTCAAGGCAGTAATCCTTCCAGTTGGCCAGACCCACAGGGCCGTTGACCTGGAACAACGTGGGGGGGTTGCTCTTGGAGATCTCGCTCATGAGGGTCTCCTCGTAGGTGTTGGAGGCGGCGGTGGAGATGGTCACGGGCACGCCGGTCTCCTCGGTGTACTTGGCGGCCAGTTCCTTCCAGGTCTCGTCGACCTCGGGCTTGAAGTTCAGGTAGTACACAGACCCGGTCTCTCCGCCGGCAAATGCCGCAGCGGACAGGCTCAGGCACATGACCAGCGCCAGAACGATCGCAAGAACTTTCTTCATTTTGGGTTTTCCTTTCAAAAAATATTTCACACGGCAATGCCGAAGTGATCGGTGTGTTATGTGGCCGCCGGACGAGCCACGGAGCCTCCCTGGCGCAGGGCGGTCTCCATGAGCAGATGCCGGTGGGAGCCGGTGCCCTCGATAAGGCCGATGAGCATCTGCACGCTCTGGCTGGCCATCTCCTCCGCCGGCTGGCAGAGGGTGGTCAGGGTGGGCACGGTGTAGGCGGAGATGTCCAGCCCGTCGATGGCTATCACGGAGCAGTCCGCCGGCACGGACCGGCCCCTGTCGGTGAGGGCCTTTATGGCGGCGATGGCCAGGGTGTCGGATATGGCCAGGATGGCCGTGAAGGCCGCGCCGCTGTCGATGAGCCGGCACACGCCCTCGTAGGCCGCCTGCATGGCGTAACCGGCGGTGACCACGGTCAGCGCCGGGTCGTAGTCGATGCCGTGCTCCTCCAGCGCCTGACGGTAGCCCTGGAACCGCAGCTGGCCGATGGAGCTGTCCGCCGGGTCGTCCAGCAGCACGGCGATGCGCCGGTGGCCGTGAGCCACCAGGTGGTCCACCGCCTTATGGGCCTCCCGCTGGTCGTGGATGGACACGGAGGAATAGGCGTCCTGTGACAGATCTCCGAAGGTGTTGGTGTAGGTACAGCAGACGAAGGGCACGGTGAGCTGGCGCAGCTCCGCTTCGGTGTAGTTGAACCGGCCGCCCAGGAATATGACGCCCAGCAGCTTCTTCTCCCGCTGGAGCAGGGCGGCGGCCTGTACCTCGTCCGCCTGGGTGGGTATCTGGTGCAGGACCATGGTGTAGCCCAGCTCGTGTATCCGGCGGCTCACCACCCGTATCAGGGAGGACAGAAAGGGGTTGTCCAGGCCTCGGGACACCACGCCGATGGCGGTGGAACGGCTGGATACCAGCGCACGGGCGCTGTTGTTGGGCACGTAGCCGCACTCTCGGACGGCGGCCAGCACCCGCGCGCGCACGTCGTCCTTCACGTCGGGGTGGTCATTGAGAACTCTTGACACCGTGCTGACGCTCACGCCGCAGTATGCCGCTACGTCCTTGATGGTCAAGAGCTCGCCTCCTCGGGACTGAAAACCTTACCGGGAACGTTTTCAGCATTTCATATTGTTAATTTACTACAATTCATATCCCCTGTCAACGGAAAATATGGCACAAAATATACATTCCCATTTTGGACGTATTGCTGTCCGGACAGCTGAAAACGCCGCCCACAAGGGCAGTTTTGGGACGGAAAGCGGCCGTTTTTGAGCCATTTTTTACCTTTTTTCAGCAATTTTTACCAGCCATTTTCCGCAAAAAACGGGCCCTGAGGATGTCTCCTCAGGACCCGATGCATCTTGTTTTCACGCCTCGCGGCGAAGGGCGCGGCCCAGCACCTGCAGCAGCACCGCCGCCGCCAGTACCCCCAGCAGGGACAGCTTCCCGCCCATGTTGGAGATGGCCGGCAGGAAGTAGCCCAGCACGGGCACGCTCTTCTCCACCCGGCCCAGCAGCTGGCCGTAGGGCACGGGATTGACGTCCTCGCCCTCGTTGGCGTCGCCCTTGGTGATGAACTCCCGCCGCTCGGCGTCGTTGGTCACCACCCGGTGGGTTATCACCGACTGGCTGCCGAAGCCGCCGTTGAACACCACCACGTCGTCCGGCTGCACCGTCTCCGGCTCGGCCTGCTTGGCGTACACCAGGCTGCCGGTGGGGATGGCCGGCTCCATGCTGCCGCTGATGATGGCGTACACCTGGTAGCCCATCAGCCGGGGCACGGTCAGCGGCAGACACACCGCTATCACTGCCAGGATAAGCAGCGCGCCCAGCACGCTGCTTATCCATCCAAAACCTTTTTTCACTATCTTATGCCTTACGCTTCTTCACCAGTACCACTACCAGCGCGGCGATGGTGACCAGCGCTGCGGCCAGCAGACCGGCGGCCACATAGAGCTTCGTCTCGTTCTGCGCGCGCTCCTGCTGCAGATCGGTCTTTTCCTTCTCCTGGGGCTTCTCCTTGATCTCGGGCGTGTCGCCCAGGGGCGACTCGTCCAGGTCGATGAGCTCGGCCGGGCCCTGATCCAGCGGGGTCTGGTCGTCTTCGATGGTCGCGGTCTCCGGCTCGGTAGCGGGCTCCGCCTCGGGGGCGGCTTCAGGGGCCGCCTCGGGGGCCTCAGCGGGGGCCGCGCCCTCTCCGGCGCCGGCGGGAGCGGCGCCTCCGCCGATCTCCTCCGTCTCGCCGGCCACGGTCTCGCCGCCCTCAGTGTAAACGTAAGGCGTGGGAGACGGCTCAGGCACCGGCGCGACGATCACGACGCGGCTGTACACGAAGGGGAACACGTTCTCCGACTCGTCATCCGTCAGGGTCTTGGCCAGCTGATAGGCCTGGGGCTGGTAGCCGTCGATGTTGCGGGCGCGCACCACCATCTTGTCGTTCTTATTGCCATAGTGGGTCTCGCTGGACTCCAGCTCGTTGCCGTCCTCGTCCAGGTACTGGATCGTGTAGGCCACCAGATCGCCCCGCAGGCCGTAGACCGCCACATAATCGGTGTCCTCGGTGACGGTGACCGTATTGGGATAGATCACGCTGTTATCCTGTCCGGCGGGACGGAAGCCCAGGAAGAAATAGGGGCTGTCGTCCGGTACGATGACCTCGCCCAGATAGAGGGTCTCCCCCGCAGGCACCTGCTGGCTGGCCACGCCCGCCAGTTCAAAGCCCAGGTTGCCCGTGGACACGGTCACCGTGTAGTTGGTATCGCCGTCCGCCAGGGCGCTGACGCTCAGCGCCGCCAGCAGCAGCACCGCCAGAAGAACGCCGACAAACCGCTTCACGCTCTTATTCATCCTCGTTCTCCTCCTTGTACTTTCTGTTGCGCCGCAGGGTGTACACGCCCAGAGCCAGGGCGGCAACGCCGCAACCCAGCATCACGGCGGACCACAGCAGCAGGTTGGTCTCGTCGCCGGTGCGCACGGCCCGCCAGGTGATGTCGTTCCGGCCCGGCGTGGTCCGGTGCAGCTCCACTGCGAACTGCATGGCCAGCTCCGCCAGGGTATCCTGGTAGCCGTTGCCCTGGGTCTCGCCCTCCAGCCGCACCGTCAGGATCACATTGCCGCTCTCGCCTCTGTCCAGGGTATCCAGATAGAAGTAATCGTCCAGGGACTGGGTGGCCTGCTCCAGGCCCTCCCGGCCGGTACGGTTGACGTTCTGGGTGCCGCCCACTGTGTCGCTGTTGAACAGCTCGCTCCGCCCATTGGGCCCCTCATAGGCCAGGATGTAGGAATACGCGCCCTTGGAAGCGGCGTTGCGCGTTTTCTCCAGGCTCTGGATGACCCGGTTGGTCATGTACCAGTCGGTGGTCGTGCTGTTGTCGTTTCTCAGCTCGATGTAGAACGTGGCGCTGTCGCCGGGCTGCAGGGTGCTCAGCTCATCCGCCATCTTCGTGCCGCTGTCGGGGAAGCTCTCATCCATATCGTTGTCCTGGGTGAAGTGGACGTACCAGTTCTTGCCCCGCTGGTCCTCCTCGGCGGCATACACGCCGGTCACGCACAGGCTGAAGACCAGGACCAGCGCCATTATGATGCTCGCAAAACGTTTCATGTCCTATCCTCCTCAGCCGATGTAGCTGACGCCCCAGGCGCTGCGCATGGCGTCCGCCGCGTTGTGGGTCTGGACCGCGTCCACGTTCACCTTCAGCACGAACTGGCAGCCGTTGTAGGTATACTCGGTCTCGAACACGGTCTGGTTCCCGTTCTGGGTCACGTTGATATGGTCGACTTTGCTCTCGATGCCCATGGCGTCCAGGGTGATGCCATTCAGGAAGTTATTGCTGGTATCGCCGGGCTCCAGGGGCAGCTCATAGAATAGGATGGTCCGCTCCTCGGTCGTGCTCTCGACGCTCCAGCCGCTGTCAGCGGGGATGTCCAGCTCGATCAGGTCGGAGTCCAGGTCGGGCTGCTTTTCGCCGTTAGCATTGGCCCAGTACTTGTACACGGACACCCGCACGTACTCGTTGATGCTGCCGGTATTGGTCACGGCCAGCGGCTCGGCATAGTACTTGCCCAGCTTGATCTCCTCGCCCTCGGCCACCATGTTCCCCAGAAGCTCGCCCTCACCGCTCTCGTCCCAGTTCAGGGCTTCGGTGTCCGCGTTGCTGTCTTTCATATAGTTGCGATAGCTGACAGGGTCGCCATTCTCCGTCAGGGTGACGCCGATGTCCTGCATGGACACCGTCGCGCCGTAGGTGTCGGAGAAGTAGTTCAGCGCCGCCTGGGAGCTGCCCACCACGCTGAACGTCAGCAGCGTAGCCGCCACTGCGAACAGGGCGATGGTCAAAAATCCGCCTCTCGCTCTCTTCATCGTCTCAGCCCTCCTCCAGGTTCCAGCCGTCATAATACGGGCCGTTGGGGATGGGATCGCCGTTTGCGTCGTAAAAGATCTTCGCGCACTCGGTGATCACGGTCACGTTGAACTCGGTGCCCTCCGGGATGGGCTTCTCGCCGGGCTTGGGCGGCATGGACAGATTTGCCGTCAGCGGGTTGGCCGCCTGACCAGGCTGCAGGATACCGCTGTAGTAATACCAGCCGTCGCCGCCGTCGTCCCAGCCAACGCCGCTATAGGTGATCTGGGTCTCCATGGTGCTGGCCTGGATGGCCTTGGCCCGCACGTAGCAGGGGCCGTCTTTGCCCGGCGTGCCGGAGTTGCGCACGGTGATGTTCTTAGCACTGCCTTCCCACGAATCGTCCACGTCCACATGCACGTCGCGCAGATGAACGGTCCCGCTGCCATTGGCCGTGACGTAGGTGGTGAAGTAGCTGGACGAATTCCCGGCCGCCGCGCCCAGCACCAGCACGGCCGCCAGCAGCGGCAGCGCCGCATGTTTGATCTTATCCAGGACACGCATCAGCCGTTCCCTCCTTCGCTTCCGCTTCTGTCGTTGCCATTCCATTTCCAACCGAACTCGCTGTTGGCGGTGAAGATGTTCTCCACGTGGGCGTCAGGGATGCGCCCGCCGTCATAGTCGTTGGTGAACTCCACCCGGTGGATGTCCTGGCCGTCGGGCAGATTCAGGTCAATGATCTCGAAGGTGACCGTATTGCCTTCGGCAACTGCGCCGCCGATACCGCCGCCGCTGGAGCCGACCAGTTCATAGCTCTGGCCGGTGTAGACCTCCGTCACCGTCACCTTCGCGCCGGCGGGGATGTTCTTCACCACGGCCTTGTTCTGGTAGCCGGTGGTCTCGTCAAAGGTGACCTCGGCGGTGGACTGGAACACCAGTTCGTCATTACCGTCCTTGTTGATGTCCAGCATGGCCGTCACATCAAAGACGAAGGTCACGGGGCCCAGGGTCTTGTTATAGGTGCGCAGGTTCTTGACGATCTCCAGGTCCATCAGCCGCCGCTCACGGGTACCCTTGAGGTACATGGGCACGTTATACACCCACTCGCCGTCATCCGGGTCGCCGTCTTTCGTCCGCGCGATGGACGGCACCGCCAGCAGCGCCGGGTTGAAGTCGTACTCCCACAGGGAGGTCTGCACATGGCCGGGAACGACCAGGAACAGGCCCAGACTATCCTCCTGGTGCGGTTTGATCGTATCGCCGTCGGTGTGCGCGTCGCCCACCCACACCGGCATAGGCGTGCCGTCGGGCAGCGGCTCACCGGTCTCGTCGGCCTGCTTGAGCGCATCCTCGTCGGGCACCAGTGCCAGCGCCCCGTCCAGCAGATGCTTCAGCCGGGCCTCGTTTCCGGTGGGATTGGTCTCATCGGTGACCTTGTTATAAATGATGCCGCCGTTCCAATCGTCCGGGTAGTCCGTCGCCAGGGACTCGAAGTCCTTGGTCAGCTTGAACGCGCCGTACTCATTCACCGTGGCCACCTGGTACACCCGCAGGTGCACAGGGTAGCTTGCCAGGTCCTCGAGGTAATCCTCCCCCAGGACCTCCTGCACCTGGGTCACGATCGTCCCCTGTGCATTCAGGTCGATGTCGCCCAGGGCCAGTGCCGGCGCAGCCAGCGACACGGTCAGCACCAAGGCCGCCAACAGTGTGATCGCTCTCTTCATCCGGGTCATATCCATCATCATCCTCCCCGCTTTAATCATAACTTCTGCGTTTTGGTATCATCACGCCGATCAGCATGACCAACAGTACCGGCCCCGCCAGTCCTGCCGCCACCAGCATCGGTTCGATCTGCTGTGCGTCGGCGGACACATGCAGCTGCTCCGCCTCGGCCAGGTTATCGATGCGCTCGCCCCGGACAAGCAGCCGGTGGGTGTTCACGCCGTAGGGTGTACAGGTCACCAGCGTGCAATAGTCCCGTCCGGCGGTCATGCCCAGGTTTTGGACCTCCTCAGGCAGGACGATAACGATCTGGTCCACCTGGTAGGTCAGGGTCTGGTCCAGCACCTTGAGCATGAAAATATCGCCCTCGGTCATCTGGTCCAGGTCGGTGAACAGCCGTGCCGACGGCAGTCCACGGTGGCCGCTGAGCACACAGTGAGTGCCGCGCCCGCCCACCGGCAGGCTGGTGCCCTCGATGTGGCCCACCGCTACCTGCAGCACCGTGTCATCCGCGCCGTGATAGATGGGCAGGGACACGTCGATAGAGGGTATCTCCACATAGCCCATGATACCGGTGCCGGTGATGTCCAGCGTATCCAGATACAGCTTGTGGTCCTCTTCGGTGGGGTGGTAACGGTCTGTAACGTACTGCAGGTTCAGGTTATACTCTCGCGCCGCATTGAGCATCGCGTCGTAATCGTCGGTGCTCATGCTGTCCACCGTCTCGGTGTATCCGGTGATCGCCTGGGACTGGTGGTGCTGGTTCCACAGATCGGAAACGGTGGGGTACAGCAGCAGGGACAGCCCTATGAGGAGAACGAGCACTATAATGATGTTTGTGATACGTTTCCGCATAGCAAGGGCTCTCCTTACCGCTGTGGGCCGGGCGGGCGCGGCCCGCCCAGCCTTATCAGCGCCCCGGACGGAGCTTACAGGGCTCCGTCCATACGGGGCAGATGTTGCTGTTACTTATTGCCGACGCGCTTGCGGGTCACCAGCAGGATGACCGCGCCCACCACCAGGACAGCGCCCACCACGTAGAAGATCGTGGTGCCGATGCCGCCGGTCTGCGGCAGCTCCAGGCCGGTCCGGTTCTGCACCAGCTCGGGGATGACGCCGGTGCCCCGGCCGTTGAGATTATTGTCATCCGGGAAGACGATGTCGATGGCTTCACTGATCTGTTCGCCATTCGCATCCAGGACCGTCGCGCCGGTGTTGTTGCCGGCTTCGTCCGTGACCAGTTCGATGGAGAATGCGATGTCGTCAGCCCTGTTGTAGCCCGCAGGGACCGTGGTCTCCACCAGCAGATACTGGCCCTCGCCCAGCTGGCCGAAGTCGAAAGCATACTTGACATTGCCGTCCGTGTCCGTCACTTCCGTGACCTCGATCTCGTCGCGGTAAAGGGCGTACTCATCCTCGCCGTACTGGACAGTCATCTCTACGCCGAATTTAGACTTCTCCGCAAACACGTCCGTGCTTCCATCTTCCTTCACCTTGTACAGGGAGAAGCCGGCGCCGGCCAGAGGCTTGTTGTTGCCGTCCACCTTGTAGCCGTCCACCTTAAAGGTGAACACGATGGCGGTATCGGGGGGCGTGGTGCCGGTGGGGGGCTCCTCTTCCCCGCCGCCGTTCCAGTTGGGGTCGTTGCTGTAGTGCAGCTTCACTTCGTTGGGGTTGCCCGGCTCGCCTATGACGGCCTTGTCGTTCAGGCTGGCCTTGTAGGTCAGGACGATCGTGGAACCCGCCGCCAGGCTCGTGTCTTGCCTGAGCTCCTTCGTTTTGACGAGGAAGTGCGTACCATCATCATTGGTAGTGACACTACCAGTGCTGATCGCCACCGGCTCGGCGCTGCCATACTGGATCATGAAGCTGCCCTCGTCCAGGTCAAAGCCCGGGGACATGGTGTCGTCGAAGGTCAGGTAATACTTCAGGTAGTCCGCAAAGTTGCTGGGCAGGGTCGCCGTCAGCTTGAACTCATTGGGCTGGCCCAGGCTGGACACATCGGCGTCCTTGTCGTTGACCTTCTTCTCCACCGTGGGCTTGTCGATCTTGTCGCGCAGCTCTACCGTCTCATTGCCCACGACCTCCAGGATGACGGTGCTGCGGGCGTTGTTGGCGGCCAGGGTCGCAGGGTCGGTCTCGTCGATGATGACCCAATAGCCGTCGGACAGATTGGTACTATCGGGATACTTATACATCTCCGTCCTGGTGCCCAGCAGGTCCTTGTGGTCCTCCATAAAGCGGGCGAGCCACAGGTTGAATCCGTCGTGTATATCCGCCGTATCTCCCTGCTGACCGAACACTGTGGCCACGTCCACCGCAGTCTTGCATTCGGCAAACTTGCCGCCGTAGGTCGGATCATCCTTCAGCGCCTGCAGGAGCTGGTCGCCATTCACGTCGCTGGCCCATCCGTTGATGCCCAGCTGGCTGCTGCCGTCTTTACCCTGGAGCTGCCGGCCGTCGAAGATCTGGTAGGCCACCATATCATGGCCCGCTGCGTCGGCGGGCAGCCCGACGTACTGTGCGAAGGCGGAGGCTCCCAGGCTCAGGACCATCGCCAAAACCATCGCAATGCCGAGAAGCTTCTTGATATTCTTCATTTTTGCATTTCCTTTCCCCTGGTAAGATTTACGGTGCATTAAAGGGGCATTGCGTTTTGATCAGCTGCGGGACTTGCGCTTGTTGGCGCAGAACATCGCGCCCGCCAGGGCCAGCAGCGCCAGGCCGCTGAGGGTGAACACCGTGGTGCCGATGCCGCCGCTCTCCGGCAGCTCATAGCCGGTGAGGTTGACCACCTGGATGGTCACCACAGTCTCGCCGTCTTTCAAGTTATATTCTACTATGCCGCTCTTCTGCTTCACGCTCAGCTTCATGACCCGGTCCTCGGCGGTGCTGCCCACCGCAGCCTCCTCTACCGCCTCGATCTGTATGGGGTCGGCCACGTTGTAGCCCGCCGGAGCCTTGGTCTCCACCAGGTAGTAGTACTTGCCCGCCTCCAGGTCGGGGAGCGCTTTCGCATCGAGCAGACCGTCTTTGTCCGTCGTGCCGGTGTACATCAGCTTTTCCTTCGGCTGCTGGGATGCCCTGAAGTCCCTCAGGTCCTCGACCAGCGCCTGGTCATAGGGGCCGTACAGCTCGAACGTCGCGTCCGCCAGGACATGCTCTTCATCGGGGTCTCCGCCGTCGACCTTGCGCAGCGTCCAGTCCACCGTGTTGGGCTGATCCTTGATGGTGATGACCATCACACTGCCTTTAGCCTCCTGCACGGCCACCGTCGCTTCGGTGTCTTTCAGTACGATGCCTTCCTCCTCGGTAACGGTGAAGGTCACGTATTGGTCGGTCCGCAGGAAGTTCTTGGGGGAGACCTCCTCGCCCAGCCGGTAGGTGCCGTAGGGCAGCTTGCCCTTGAACACCAGGCCGTCCTTGCCGGACACCAGATACACCTTGCCGTCGTCGGCAACCTCGATATTGATGTTTTCGCCGGCGTACTTACTCAGCTCATCCTCGCTGAGCTGCTTCCAGTTGGGAGTCCCGTCCTCTTTCACGCCGTCCTGCTTGCTCAGCAGGAACTTCGCGTTGGACAGCATGATCTTGCCGTCCTCGTCGGCCTTGTAGACCTCCAGGTCCTTGAAGAAGGGAACATTTTCCACCTTGACCGCAGCCCCGCCGTCATTGTAAGACGTATTGGGAGTGCTGTTGACCTGCAACCTGAAATCCGATTCACTCATATCGGCGATCGACGCGCTGTTGGAGTCCAGCCACTGTACACCCGTGTTGCCTAATTTATCCACGTCGATGATGCGACCCTTGACCACCTTGAAGGTCATCCATTTCTTCTCACGGTTGGGGGCAACGCCGGAGTCGTACTCCACAGGGACCTTTTCCACCAGGGTATAATCACCGCAGGTGAGATAGCCGAAGTCGATGATGCCGGACTGGTCAGGTGCCTTCCAGCCGCTCGTGGTCCCGTCGCTCTTTTTCAGCATGAACTGGATGTTGCTGAAGTCCTTACCATCCGGGACGGCCTTCTGGACCTGGAACCGGGACCTCCACGCCTGCACCACCGGGTGCTTATACGTCAGCTCGTGGCTCTCATCGTCCACCTTGTACTTCACGGTCGCGCTGTCGTTGGAGTGCAGTCCGTTCTTGCCGGAGCTGGTGCTGTTGCCCGTGTAGTCCGTGTCGGTCTGGCCCTGCACACCATTATAAGTATTGCCATACTGCGCATAGGCGTCATAGGCCGCAGCTGTCAGCCGGACGTTGAAGGACAGGGTATAGATATAATTGTCGCCCAGGCAGTAATTCGGATTAAAGACCACCGAGATCGTTTTGTTATTATACGAAACGCTCTGAATGATATTATTTTCGGCACTAACTCCTCCCAAGCGTCCAAACGTGCCGCTGATCGAGCCGCTGGTATTGAGCTGCTGGTCCATATACGACCACAAAGTGCTGACTTCTCCGGTCTTCTTATTGGTGGCGGTCACCTTGATGTCGGGCTGGGTCTTGTACAGGTCCACATAAGCGCTCAGCGTATCCTGGATGGTGACGCCGGCGGGGAACATGACCGACTGCAGGAACTCCTTCAGGCCGTCCGAATTAGTGGCGCTGAACATCTTGCCGCCCGTATAGGACGCCGCCATGTCCTGCAGCAGCGTGGTCCGGGGCCAGCCGTTGATCGTTTCACCCGCCAGATCGATGGCCACGGTGTAGAAGCTGATATTCGGGTGGCGGCCGACGAAAGAATTATCGCCGCTGTTGAATATCTTCTTCGTCTCATTGAAGTAGGGGGACTCATAAAAGCTATTGGCCGGGGAGTGTCCAGCATAGCTTTTGATCAAGCTGCTGCCGGACCAATCCTGGTAGGTGCGGTCCTCTGAGCCGCCGCCGTAGCGGTGCATGCTGCCGGGGTTGTTCCAGTCCATAGTGCTGGCCATGTAGTAGTATACCGGGATGCCGTCGGACATGAACACCACGACTTTTCTGTGGTTCTCCGTGCCGCTGGGCAGATTGTTCAGTTTCTGGTCCGCCTGGTACAGGCCGGCCACATAGTTGGTGCAGGCCACGCCCCAATCCACGCCCTTATACGGGGAGATCGAATAATTGCCCGTTCCTTGGTGGGTGTAGGTGCTGGTCCAGTTTAATACGGTCCCGCCCTCCATGCTGTCGCTGGGCGGTATCTCATTCGTAGCGGAGCCGTAAGCGTCGGAGTTTCTGTCAAAGAATCGCCCGGCGAACCATACCACGGAAACAAAGTTTCTCTCCTCGTTGCTGGTCTTTCCATCGTTCTGCTTCAAAAACTGATAGAGCAGGCCGTCGCTGCCGTTCGAGTTGGTGCCCTCCAGGATATTGTAGACCGTCTCCCAGCGGGACTTGCCGCTGCTCATGATCTCCTTCATGGAGTTGGACCGGTCGATGACGATCACCAGGTCCACCGGCTCGCTCTTGCCCTCCATGTCCAGGTACAGCCGGTACAGGTCGTCGGTGACGGCATTCTGGTCGAATGACCCTTCTCCATCCACTTTGGTGTCCATATTGTTGCCGCCGTCGCCCAGGTAGTCGATCTTTTTGTTATAGTCGAAGTCATCCCTTGCAGTGCCGTTGCCGATGGTGGCGATCCCGTTATTCAAATTGGTGACGGAGGAGCTGATCAGCACGTTGCCCTCCAGGCCGTTCATGAAAATACTGGGCACGCTGTTGGTGGCGCCGCCGTCGTCCTCTTCCTCTTCCCCGCTGGCGTCGTCAGCGGCATTGGACCCCCCGTTGGAGGGGTCCATGCCGTAATTGACCAGGAAGTCGGAGAAAGAAGCCGTGGAGAAGTTCACCTCGGTCTCCTCGCCGGCCGCGTCCAGCAGCTCCGTGCCGGCCGCGCCGTAGTGGATGACTGCGTACTGCTCGCCCTCGGCCAGGCCGTCCGCGTTCAGCATCTGGACGTTGATGTCCACCGGGGCCAGGGGCTCCACCTCCGTGCCGTCGGGCAGGTAGAAGCCGATGTTCAGCAGGGCCAGGGGCTGGAGCATCTGGTCGGGGTTGGTCTGGGCGAACAGCTCCAGGGCCTCGTCCACCCGGTCCTCATAGTGCTCGCCGTCCTGGGTCAGGTGGGTCACCATCAGCATGGCGTCGGCGGGGAAGCCGGCCTCGCTGGTGTAGTTGGCAGTGACCATCACGTTGCCGTCGTAAGCCGTCTGGGTGAAGTTCTGGATGGCGCACTCGGCGGTGTGGATGTGCTCTTCCTTTTCGCAGATCAGGCTGCCGTCCTCGCCGTAGCAGCTCGCGCCATGGACGTGGGCCTCGTAGCCGCAGAAGACCACGGGAGCGATCCGGCACTCGTCGGAGTGGGTGTGCTCGGGCAGGACGCAGGTCAGCGCGCCGGTCTCGTCGTAGCAGGCCTCGCTGTGGGTGTGGGCCTCGTAGCCGCAGAACCAGTCGGGCTCCACCAGGCACTCGGCGGTGTGCTCGTGCTCGGGCAGGCCGCAGACGGTCTCGCCGTTGGCGTCGTAGCAGGCGTCGGTGTGGGCGTGGGCCTCGAAGCCGCACCAGTAGATGTTCTCGTCGTTCTCGGGCTCGTCAGCGCCCGGGACCTCCACGTCCTCGGGGAGGGCGAAGCAGCCGACGCCGTGGGTGTGCTCCTCAAGGCCGCAGGCCAGAACGCCGTTGGCGTCGTAGCAGGCCTCGGTGTGGAAGTGCTCGTGCTTATCGCAGACCAGGACCGGGGTCACGCCCGCCAGGCCGGGGATCTCGTAGCAGGCGCCGGTGTGGGTGTGAGCGGTCACGCCGCAGACGTAGTTCATATTCTCGTCCATGCAACTGGTGGAGTGCTCGTGCTCGGCCAGGCCGCAGGCCAGGACCGGCATCTGGAACGCCGGGGTCTCGTCGTCGACGATCTCCACGTTGCCGTCGGACTCTTCCGCCGCCAGGCAGGACTCGTCGTGGATGTGCTCCTCCAGGCCGCAGACCAGCTCGCCCGCCTCGTCATAGCACAGCTCGGTGTGGGTGTGGCCCTCCAGGCCGCAGATGTAATCGGGAGCCTCGGGCGCCTCGGGAGCGATGTAGCACGCATCGGTGTGCTCGTGCTCCGGCAGGGTGCAGGTCAGAGTCTGGATGTAGCACAGGTCGGTGTGCTCGTGGGGCCGCTCGATGGTCTGCTCGATGGTGTTGAAGCAGTCGGCGGTGTGGATATGCTCCTCGATGACCGTCTGGGTGCAGGTCAGCTCGCGGGACTCGGTGCCGTCCTCGGCCACGGTCACGGTGTAGCAGTCGTCGTTGTGGGTGTGGAGGATGACCTCGGGCTTGGAGCAGACCAGCCGCTTCTCAACGGCGTAGCAGGCGTCGGAGTGGGTGTGGCCCTCGCTCTCGGCCTTGCCGCAGGTCAGCTCGATGCTCTCCACGTCGGCCCAGCAGGCCTCGGTGTGGGTGTGGCCCGGAGTCTCTTCCTTGCCGCAGGTCAGGTCCATGACCAGCTCGGTGGCGTAGCAGGCGTCGGTGTGGGTATGGCCCTCGCTCTCAGCCAGGTCGCAGCTCAGCTCGCCCGCCTCGTTGTAGCACTCCTCGGTGTGGAAGTGGCCGGCGTGCTCGCTCTGGCCGCAGACCAGGTAGCTCTCCTCGCGAGCGGTGTAGCAATCCTCGGTGTGGTAGTGGCCCTCGCTCTCCGCCAGGCCGCAGACCAGCTCGGGGTGGCTCACCACGCTGTAGCAGGCCTCGGTGTGGTAGTGGCCTTTGCTCTCCGCCAGGCCGCAGACGTTCACCAGCTCCTCGACGTAGCAGTTCTCGTCGTGGGTGTGGGCCTCCACCTGGGGCAGGGGGCAGATCAGCGTGCCGTCCGCCGCGTAGCACTCGGCGGTGTGCTCGTGCACCAGGTAGTCGGCGTAGCCGCAGACCACGTTGCCAGCCTCGTCGTAGCAGTCGACGGTGTGCTGGTGGGGCTGGGCCTTGCAGGCCAGCTCGGTGACCAGCTGCACGTCCTGCACGGTGGCGCCGTCCTCGTAGCCGCAGGCCAGCTCGGCGGTGTAGCACGCGTCGGTGTGCTCGTGCGCCTCAAAGCCGCAGTAGGTGTCGCGCTCCATCGCGATGGCGGGAAGGACCAGCGCGTAGGTGGTGACGAACACCACGATCGCCGCCGGGATGGCTATCACACGGTGCCAAAGACGCCGCTTGGAATTGCCGCTAGCCATGCGCTTCACTTTCTTGTTCATGTTCTCCATCTGTCTTCCTCCTCGTCCCATCCGTTCTGACTTTTATACTGCCAGGACTTCCGTCCGTCATATACAGCTCTTCGCGCTGCGTCTTGTTTTTGCCTTTCACTCTTATAAGACGCGCTTCGCCCGCGAAACGGCTCACGTATTTTCGATAATTTGAAAAAATTTTTTTGCTCTCTCGCTGTGCATACTTACATGCATTATATAATCAACACATTATACGCCCTGCGCTCCCAGATGTCAACACGAGATATAGATATATACATTATAATAATACGCCCTTGACACCCCCGCCCCCAGGGGGTATGATATGGGCACATGTGATGAAGGAGGCGCCCTATGGACCACTTTGACGATATAGACCTGGCCGACTGCCCCTGCTGCCGAGGCGTCGGCTCCATCGAGGAGGAGGGCGGCTGGTGCGTGTACGTGCAGTGCCTGGACTGCGGCGCCCATACAGCCGAGCTGTCCTTTAAAAATGAGGACGAGCGCCGCCAGGCCGCCCGGATGGCCGCTATGAACTGGAATTTCGGCAAGGTCATCCGCCCCGATCCCGGCGACTGACAGGGCGCGATATGGCGGATAACAGCCCAAGGGGACGGCACGTGCCGTCCCCTTGGGCTGTTTATTATTATATGGTATGTTATTTGACGACGATAAAAGGACAGCCCGGCAGGTCCTTGAACATGTGATACATCGCCAGCGTATCAAAGACGTCGCCGCTGGGATAGGTGCACTCCGTATCGCGCCTCACGCAGCGGACGCAGTTGGCGCTGATAAAGGGCTCGCGAAAACGCTTGGCCGCCTGTATCTCCTCGGGCGACTGTAACCGATCGTACTCTCCCCCGCCGGCGACCTGTTCCAGGATCTTCTCGTCCAGCTTCTTCTCCCCGCTCATAGCTTCTCCTCTTTTTTATAAATAAGTATCCGGCAGGGCCAGACGGCCCTGCCGGATATTTGGTCCGAGTGACTGGACTTGAACCAGCGGCCTCCTGAACCCCATGGTGGGGTCACTTTTTATGTTATGGGAAAAACGGAAAATATAGTATTATTGGGGTCACGCTGTCCACCAGATTTTGTGTCCCCCATTTTTATTTTGCAGTTTTTACTCTCTAATTCCAAATGCGTTCCAAACGCATTTTTTGTTATCCCCATTTCCTTCGCCTCCTGAAAATCATTCAGAATGCAAAAGCACGGTTTTTCATGCCCCCATTCTTTGGAATCCTTTGGCACCAAGCATTTCAAGCCCCTGCACAAGCAAAAATCGTGTGAATCGCACCCCTGCCTGGCATGATCCCATGGCGCCGCATTTTCGCCCGCAAAGATGGTGTGTGATGTGATTTACCCTCTCCCCTGCTGCCGGTACACAGCCGCCAGGCCGCCTTCGGCTTCATGCCGGGCGATGTGAAATGCCCCCTGCGCTGGATGAAGCAAATCGTGTGATCTGCCCGGTCTCAGGAATTGGATTTTCGTGTGATTTGCACCCACTCATGGTTCACACGGAAATCCCAATTTTTCTGGGGCAAATCGTGTGATTTGCCCCCCTCTCTGCCGGACGGCATATGAGATACGCTATTTTGCAGCCAGATACCGGTCTATCTCTTCAACAAGCGTCTTCGCCCGCTGATACTGTGCTTCAACATCCGCCTTTGATACGATATAGAAATCATCATAGTCGCTGGCTGAGCGGATACGAAAAAGGCTGCCAATGGCATCGGACATCTCCGGTGTGAACAAACCCGTTTTGATATACAACTCCCGGAACTTCGCAATGACACCCGAGTGCTTTTTTGAATCAAAGTCATCCAGAGCCAAGACGGCGCGCAGCGCATGGAACGCAGCATAGTAAGCACGATTTGCCGCGCCGCGGTACTCGCCGTTGTCAAGCAGGAGCCTGGACTCCCGGAGGCAGTCCTTGGAGTGCTCCATGCGCGCTATGGACAGATCCTTCATCTTGTCAGGCAATTCTCCGTCCCTCCCGCTCAATGCTCTGATAGAACGGCAAGACATCACGGTACTTCTCGTATGTCTCCACGTCCTTTTCCACGACAGAAAGCACGATGCCGTATTCATACAGGATCTGACCGCAGAGATGATCCATCTGCTCACGATAGGAGGCCAGCTGCTCTGCCGGGAGGTCGATCAGGAGCAGAATGTCTATGTCCGATTCATCATCGTAATCTCCCCTGGCAAAGGAGCCATAGAGGATCGCCCCATGAAAAGCCGGCGCAAAGATCCGCTTCGCTTCCGCGACCGTTCTGCTCAGGATCTCATTCAGCTGGCTTTGCGTACACATGGACTTCACCTCCCTGTACTTATTATACACACACCTTGCGCAAAATGCAATCAGAGCGGGCGCCAGACGAGTTTTTCATCGGGGCCCTCGGCTATCGATCTATGCCGTCATCACATTATCTGTCCACATCTCGCACTGGCTCATAACGGTCTGGATCGCATCGTCCATACCCTCCGGCGGATAATGGTGGCTCCTCAAAAGCCGCTTGACAAGCCGCCTCATTCCCGCGCGGGCGCTTTCTTTCTTCTGCCAGTCAATGGTTCTATTCTTACGCAGAAGCTCCGTCAGTTCCTTCGTGATCGCGATCAGTTCGTCATGCTCATAAAAGTCTTTGATCGCCTGTGGTTTGGTGAGCGCATCATAAAACGCCAGTTCCTCCGCCGTCAGCCCCAGCTTCTCCCCTTCTGCGGCAGCAGCGGCGATGTCCTTTGCCAGCTTCAGAAGCTCTTCAATGACCTCTTCGTTGGTAAGCATCCCGTTCAGATACCGATTCATCGCGCTTTGGATGATCTCCGAGAACTTCTCTGATTTCACCACGTTCGTTCTGCGGTATATGGATACTTGCTCTGCGATCAGCTTCTTCAACAGCTCGACAGCCAGGTTCTTCTCCTTCATATTCGCAACTTCCGCGAGGAACTTCGGGTCGAATATGGAGAACTCCGTCTGGACGTCTGAAAACAGGTTGATGACGCCCTCGCTCTTGATGCTGTGCTTCAGCAGCTCGTTGATACGCTCGTTGACCTCAATGAGCGTATATTTTCTGCCATCCCCACCGGCTGTCAGCCGTACGATCATGGTTCTGACTGCCTCAAAAAACGCCGCCTCAAAGCGTGTCTGCTCGTCCACCATGCTCCCGCATAGGGACAGCGCCTGCTTCAGCAGAAGCGCCTCTTTGATATAGACATTCTGCGTCCGCTCATTTTCCGGCAGAGCATGTTCTGCCAC